>NZ_JBGCDL010000249.1:0-4530 GCF_045105435.1 Kordia sp.
TAAGAGCTGAGCGATCTAAAAGTGAAACGATCTCAAAGCAAAGCGGTCTAACAGCACAGCGATCTAACAGCAAAGCATTCCATTCCGAAAAATCACTCAAAGAGACGTTTTTTTTTAATCCAACATATTAAAAGTTTCAATGAAATAAGTCCAAAAATCTAAGAGCAGAGCGATCTAAAAGTGAAACGATCTAAAAGCAAAGCGATCTAACATCTAACAGCGCCAGCGATCTAACAAAATCACTTCCGATGAATACTACTCAAAATTTCCATCACTTCTACTTTTTTACGAACCGAAACCGGAACAGTACTTTTATCTTTCAACAGTAAATAACCACCATCCGTTTTTATAAATGCTTTAATGAATTGCAAATTCACCAAATGACTCTGATGCACACGCAAAAACTGATAATTACGCAACATATCTGAAAAATACTTGAGCGTTTTGGTTACAAAAATCTTCTGTCCATCTTGCAAATAGAAAATGGTATTATTACTATCCGATTCGCAACGCATAATTTCATCCAAACTGACAATAATAATCTTGTCTAAAGTGTGCAATGATATTTTTGTAGGCTTTTCGTTTGGTGCGGCTAAGGTATCTTTTAAAATATCCAAACGTTCTTTATTTGGGTGAATTTGTCCTTTTGCTTTGTTAATTGCAGCCGACAATTCTTCTTCCGAATACGGTTTCAATACATAATCAATTGCTGCAAATTTGAATGCGCGAATGGCAAACTCGTCACTTGCTGTCACAAAGATGATTTTGGAAGTCAGATTCGGGAAAATTTCCAACACATCAAATCCAGATCCATCGCCCAACATAATATCTAAAAATAAAATATCGGGTTGTTGTTTGCGCAATAATTTTGCCGTTTCCACAACACTTTGCGCAGTTCCAATAATAGATAATTCAGGATGTAAACGTTCAATATCGCCTTGTAGCATTTGCAACGCAGCAGGAATATCATCAACAATAACAGTAGTGAGCATGTTTTTTATTAGGTGTTAGGTATGAGTTACGATATCAAAAATAAATATTTATCTATTAAAATAACTCTTAATAATTAAAGCACTTCTCGATACAAAATTCTAATGAATTTTACTCGAAGTGACGTATTGAACATCAGAATATAAAGCGTCTCTTCGAGTGATTTTTTTATATTGAGCGCAGTCGAAATATAAAGAAAATTGTATCGAGAAGTACTTAGAATTACAATTTATTTAAAATTTCAATAATCATTTTGATACGTCTTTGTGAGAATTTCAAATAAATTTGTGGCAATCTGTTCGTTTCAAAAGCAAATTTTAGTATGCTAAAGAAGCAGATTACTTCGTCATATTTCCTCGTAATGACGTTTTTAACCATCTAAGTAAGTCACATACTCTAACAGCGTAAGCGATCTGATATCTAAAATTTCAAAACTCCGTTTCTAGTGGAATTTTAAATGAAATCCGTGTGCCTGCTAAGGTAGCATCTTTTTCAGATATATCGGTAATTTTTAGTGTGTTGACTCCTGCCAACGATTCAATTCGTTCTTTTGTGACTTGCAACGCCATCGATTGATGATCTGTATTTGGTTTGTTTTTTTGCGATTCTTGAATGCCAATTCCGTTGTCCGTAATTGTTGCATATAAAAAACGATCATCTGTCTTGAACGTAATTTTCAATTCGCCAGGACGTTGCAATGGCATGATTCCGTGACGAATGGCATTTTCAACAAAAGGCTGAATTAACATTGGCGGAATCAAAACTTCTTCAGGATCTAAATTGGACGTGACATCAATTGCATAACTAAAATCTTTACTCGCCATCAAACGTTCCACTTCTACATAATTTTTCAAGGTTTTTATCTCTTGATCGAGTGTAATATTATCTTTTCTAGAATTTGTCAAAGTTTCTCGAAGCAATACAGCAAAGGTATTGATCGTTTTATCCATCTTCGCAATATCGTTTCGGCTCATGCCTTTAATTCCGTTCAAGACATTGAAAATAAAATGCGGATTCATCTGTAAGCGCAATGCTTTTTGTTCCAGCGAAAGCAAATGATTTTCTAGCTGTAAACGTTCGCGAATCGCACGGTTTTTAGCTTTAACACGTTTGATGTAGTTGTAAATTATAAAGGCGACAATCAATCCGAGAATCGTCCAAAGTAGATTTTTAAACCATGTTTTTTTGTATAATGGTTGAATGACGTGAAATTTGAAACTAATCGGATCACTTTCCAACCAATCTTTATTGCGTGATTGTGCCAAAAACGTATGATTTCCATAATCCAAATCGCCAAAAGTAATTTTACTTTCTTGATTCCACGGACTCCATTTGTTATTGTCAAATTTATAACGATACACAATTGCTTCCGGATTGTCCAAATCTACTGAGCGAAACTGAAAAGCCAAATCATTTTCATCTGCTGTAAGCTGTAACCGTTTGTCTGAATTTGTCCAATCTTGCAAGTTGATCGAATCTAAACTCTGATACGCCACTTCCACATTTTCAAAATATATTTGCGGTTTTGAACTTTGTTGCTCCGACGTAGAAGGCACGTATTTAGTGAGTCCGTCAATAGTTCCAAACCAAAGATTCCCTTCCGTATCTTTTGTAGCTGCATTTTGGCAAGTTTCAATTCCTAAAAAACCATCATTGCGACCGTAATGAATTACGTTTTGAATTTCGTTTTTCTTGTTAAGCGTAATTTGATCTACGCCACGTTCACTTCCTGCCCAAAGTGCGCCATTATCATCAAAAATAAGCTGGTAAATATTGTCGGAATACAAGTCTTTTTTTCCTTGTAATTGTTCAAATTTTAAGTCTTTTGACAAGGTAGAAAACCAAATTCCTTTTCCAAGTGTTCCCAAATACATATCGTAATTGTGAATGTGAATGGTTCCGATGGTAACTTCGCTTCCTGTGACTTGTTTTGGTGTTAAATGTGTGACTTCATCATTTTTAATATAGCCCAAATGGCCTTTATTTGTAGAATACCAAATACGACCTGTTTCGTCACGCGCCATATCGCGAATTCCAATGTCTTTTATACCATTTTCAGTGTCAAAAGTTTTAAGATTGAATATTCTTTTTTTCTTGTGATCGTACTGAAAACGGGCAATTCCATTTGAATATGTTGCAATCCAAACATACGAACCGTAAATTTTTATATTGCTAATCCAATCGGAAGGCAAGCCAATAGCTGTGGTAATATTTGCGGAATATATAGTTTCTATTTGTTCGGTTTTATACGTTACTTCATCTTCTGATAAATTTTCGTATATAATGGTGTCGCGTACTTTTTTTTGATAAATATAGATTCCTTTTCCTTCCGTTCCAGCCCAAATTCGACCGTCTTTATCGCTGGTCAATGTTTTTACTTTCTTATCGAGATATTTGCTAGTTTCTTTTTCTTGATGAATTCCTGTAGAGTCAATTTTTGTTAAGCCAGATTCTGCCGCCGAAACCCACAACGTTTTATTTTGGTAATGCAGCGCGTAAATTCTATTAGCAGTCAAGCCATTATCTTTGGTAAAATGTCTAAAATTATTCTTTTCAGATTTGAATAATCCGCCACCAGAAGAACCAATCCATACATTATTTTGGCGATCTGTGTACACATTATTGATGTTGTAAATAGACAATCCATCACGTTTACTAATGGATTTTTCGGGTAAATTATCTGTCAGATTGATCCGTTTAATACCTGCATTTCTCGTATTGATCCATAATTGATCAGAATTAACCAAATTGATACTATTGATTTCTCGTATTTCAGAAACTTCTTGAAAACCGACTTCGTTATTTTTGAACGAATAAATTCCATCTATAAAACTTGCGGCAATAATTCGATCTTTATAACGCGCGATAGATTTAAAGTCACTTTCAAACATTTTTTTAAACGTTCCGTCAGACGCTAAACGATCTGTTTTCCACAAACCACGACGCGACGCAATCCAATAGTGTGTTCCATCAAACAAAATATCATTAATTTGAGTCGAATTCAAAACGGTATTGCAATCTACACGTTCTATTTCACCACTAACAGCATACTTATAAATTCCTTTTCGTGTTGCTAAAAAGATGTTGTCATTAACCGTTTCAATATCGTAAATTCTTGGCGATTCGTAGTTTGTAAAGGTATTTTTTGTGCGAACAGAAAGTCCTTGATTCGTTCCTATTAATAGTGTGTTTTTGTAAAATGTAAGTGTGTTGATAAAGTTAGAACCCAAACCATTTTTTTCGTTCCATACCTTAAAAGAAATTCCATCAAAACGTGCAATTCCGCCACCTTTTGTTCCAATCCATAAATAGCCCAATTCATCTTGAGTGATTGCATTTACTTGCGATTGTGGCAAACCATCTTTTAACGTATACGCGCGCAATTGATCGTTCTGTGCTACGGAAAACCAAGTTCCTGCAACAAAAAATAACAATAGGAGCAAAGCGCGTGAAGCGATTTTCATATCAATCTGATTTTTTACGTTTGTAAAATTCTTTAGTGAATTCAGGTACTAATTTCGTGCCATTCCATTCAAAATT
>NZ_JBGCDL010000250.1:0-18038 GCF_045105435.1 Kordia sp.
GATGGATTACCACCACCGGGAAGTGGAACGTCTACTAATTGTGGGAAATCGTCTCCATAACAAATAATATAAGTTACAAACCAATAGTATCCTGGAGAACAGTTTTTACCTCCTAAATGGGTTTCTCCGTGTATATTCCCATCTTCTGTTGCTTCAAAATTACAATACTTTATGGTCATTGTTGTGCATCCTCCAGTGCTTTTCAAATTGTCTAAGCTACCATTATACACTACAGGTTCAGAACTAATAATACCCACAAATGGAGTTTGATCGTCATTTACAACTTCATTTATATACTCATCATCGGGATCATAATTTAAAATAAAAGCTTCCGTTGGCTCTGTATCACTAAACTTTACAATAAGATTACTAAACGTACCACCTAATTGATTGTTTTTATAAATAGGAATTGAAAAAGTTTCTGTACCATCATATTCTTGAATATACATGTCTTGATCGTAGAGAATATCAAAACCGTTTGTAGTTTCTAAAGAAGTTGTTTTACTATCAATTGCGGCAGTTGGTTTTTCTTTTAGCTTTTCTACAAAAGTGTTTAGTTTACTGTAGTTTTCAATTTTACCTTTCTTTAAAAAAGAATGTTCATTTTTTGCAATAGGCTCATCATTTTGACAGCTATGCAAGAATATAGTAATTCCGAATAATAGAATTCCTAGTTTTAAATAGTTTGCAAATTTTTGCTTCATAATCTTTACATTAAATCAGTTATTAATAAAGCAATACAGTTAAAAGGGAATTGGGGAATCTCTAAACTTTAAACTTATTATTATGAAAAAGCATGCATGCAATTCAATCCTAACAAACGTTTTATTACATTTGTTGTAGATCATTACAAATAAACGACATTTTTCACTAAAAACAACAAAACACGACATTTTTCTTGTAAAAAATGAAAGAACGATTTAAAATAGCTTTTGACGAACTTAATCTTAATGCGCAAAAAGTTGCGGATGCACTTGGTATAAAAGCCGATACATTTCGTTCTGCAATTAGGAGAGGAAGTATTAATGATGGGTATTTAATTTTGATAGAGCAAAAATGTGGTATTTCTAAAAAATGGTTAAAAGATGGTATCAGACCTATAAAAGTTAACCATACCGAATCTTTAGAACAATTATTTGAAACTGATTTATTGAATGCATTGGAAAATGTGGATAAAGATATTCTTGTTGCTTACTTAGTTTTACGACAGGATGATTTTTTAAAACTTCCATCATTTAATTTATTCTTTGATAAATTAAGAATTTCTGAGAAGATTAGTAAAATTGTAGATAATGAATAAATTATTTTTTAGTATAATTTTCTCTAATATGATCATATAGTAAATTTTCAAAATATGATAGTTCATCACCATTGACTTTCCTTTTGTGTATTCTTTCAAACTCTTCTAAAAGTTTAATTTCATTATCGCGTAAATCGTTTAATATATCGTTTAAAGAAACAATAAGGTTATTGATTGTAGTATCTTTTATTATAAGCCCTAAACTTTTTAAGCGTAATAAAATTTCTTCTCTATTCTCTGCCATCTGCTACCTTTTCTAATGTTGTAAATATCTTTTTATCCATTATTTCAGAATCTTTCGATATTATTTTTTCGTTGTCTTTATTTATGGCTTTAGCTGCAATATGAAAGTAATGATTTACTCTGATGTCTCCAACGAGTTCAATGAGGTTAATTACTGATGCTTTGTAGCTTTTGAGGGTATGATGTTTTCTGTTTGCTAAATGTTTTAAAAGGAAAAAAATAGAAATACTTATGAGTATGGAAATACTGAAAACTACTAGAATATAAACTGAATTAGGCAAATCATCTGTTTTTTTGAATACAGTATGTAATACCCAAAATAAAGATATGGCTATCCATCCTACAGATTCAAAAATTAAGGATTTCTTTAAATATCCACCTTTTAGCTTGTATACCAATTTGTATGTATACCGCAATGCTAATATTAAAAATGAAAAAGATAATCCAAACACAAAAAACCAATAGTGAAAACTACTTCTTCCGTTAAATGTGAAATTATGTACAATAGCCTTTTTTTCTTTGTTACAGTCTCTTAACTTTTGTTTAAATAATTGCTTATGTTTAATTAAGGTATCTGCATATTCCTCTCTTGTCAAAGAATTAGATAATAATTTATTCACCAATTCTTTATCGATTCTATCACGATCTTTTATTATTGATTTATAAACATATTTATGAGATTCCAATTCTTTTGGCACATCGGGAAATGAAGCATGATATAAAGACATCGTTATGATAAACATCATAAAGATGCCTTTTACTATTTGCTTAAACTTATTCGTCTCCAGTCTCTTCGTAATCTTGGTCATCTACTTTTCCATCATTTGCGGGGTCAACAGTTGATATTTCTATTTCATCCTCACTTGTTAATGCTTCTGGTGTACAACTTGTATAAACAGTTGAAAATAAAATTGTAACCACTACTGTTAAAAATACTTTTTTCATAATACTCAAGTTTAAGTTTTTAAATTACTTATGAAAGTAAATTAATAAATAAACCGCTAAGCATGGAAAATTAAATACTGTATTTTACATATAAATTGTATATTTCTTGTTTTTCGTAAAAAAAAGAAATATTTCACACAAATATATAACAGAGAAGTGTATTTACTTATAGTAAAACCGTAAAAAACTTACGTTATTACTATTTTATAAATATTTACCTACTTATAAAATAATAATTATTCTTACGGTTTTCCGTAATTTAAAAGAATATTTTTAATACTTTTTGAGCGTATTTTGATTCTTATTTAGAGGTTTTAATCACTTAAATTATGCGCACAAGAATTATTGTAATTTGGAAAATAATTGTATTGGAGTATTAGTTTTTAATTTACGTAGGTTAATTCATATATTTTTTTATTAAATTTGAATTATTATTAAATATAGAACTGAATACAAAAGTGAATACGAAATACAGAAAATCAGTCTTTTTTAAATTTATAAATCGCTGATTTACAGACTACTTAATTTTTAAGCGCGAGTTTGCAACTCGTGCCGATAAACAATCAAAAACTAAGATTCGTCATTACGAGCAATAGCGAAGTAATTTGTTTATAGTAGAACGGTATTGTTCATTGAAGTAACAGATTGCCACGTCGCAAACTCCTCGCAAAGACGTTTCAAAAAAATACCAAAAGCAAAACGAGTCTAACATTCTAAAAGCCTCAGCAAGTCTAACAATCTAACAATCTAAGAAGTCTAAATAAGTCTAAAGTCGTATCTTTGCATAAATTTTAAAATCGTCTATGAAAATAGCTGCGTTTCTGCCCAAAGCATATACAAAAAATGTTGTATCCGGAAATGTCACTTGGAAATCGCCAAGTAACATTGCACTTATCAAATATTGGGGAAAAAAAGAAGATCAAATTCCACAAAATCCATCCATCAGTTTTACCTTAGATGCCTGCGCAACAACAACCAAGTTATCTTATAAAAAGCAGGAAACGACAAATACTGACTTTTCTTTTGACTTATTTTTTGAAGGGAAACAAAAAGACGATTTCAAACCAAAAATCAATACGTTTTTACAACGAATTGAGCAATATCTTCCATTCTTAAAAGACTATCATTTTACAATTGAAACCTCAAATTCCTTTCCACACAGTAGTGGAATTGCTTCTTCAGCATCCGGAATGAGTGCGTTAGCGTTGTGTTTACTAAGTTTAGAAAAAGAACTAAATCCAGCAATGACAGACGAACACTTTAATCAAAAAGCATCATTTTTAGCACGTTTAGGTTCTGGAAGCGCAAGCAGAAGCATTGAAGGCGATTTAATAGTTTGGGGAACACATGAAGATACTGTAGGAAGTTCAGATTTATTCGCGATAAAATATCCATATAAAGTACATGAAGTTTTCAAAAATTACCACGATACTATTCTATTAGTTGACAAAGGCGAAAAGCAGGTAAGTAGTTCGGTTGGACATAATTTGATGCACAATCACCCATTTGCTGCGGAACGTTTCGCGCAAGCGCATGAAAACCTCACAAAAATGCAATCCGTCTTAGCAGATGGCGATTTAAAAGAATTTATAGCTATCGTAGAAAGTGAAGCATTAACTTTACATGCAATGATGATGACTTCTATGCCGTATTTCATTTTAATGAAACCGAATACGCTCGAAATCATCAACCGAATTTGGAAATTTCGTGAAACATCAGGATCAAATGTGTGTTTTACCTTAGATGCTGGCGCGAATGTACATGTATTATATCCTGAAAATGAAAAAGATATCGTATATCCATTTATTCAAAACGAATTAATAAAATTTTGCCAAAACGAACATCATATATGTGATAGAATAGGTTTTGGAGCAAAAAAGTCGTAATTTTACACTAACAATAGCCTCAAATTGAAATAAACAACGGACAAATGAAAGGACCTCTTTTCTACTCTAAAATTCTTCTCTTCGGAGAATACGGAATCATCAAAGATTCTAAAGGTTTATCCATTCCATACAACTTTTACAAAGGAGCTTTAAAAATCGATGAAAATCTTTCGGAAGAAGCAAAAGATTCTAACAAAAGTTTACAAAATTTTGCCAATCACTTAGACGCTTTAAACGACGAATTGGTAACGTTTGATGTGGCTGCTTTAAAAAGCGATTTGGAAAACGGAATGTACTTTGATTCTTCTATTCCGCAAGGATATGGAGTAGGGAGTTCTGGCGCGTTAGTGGCTTCTATCTACGATAAATATGCGTATGATAAAATCACAGTTTTAGAAAACTTGACGAGAGCTAAATTATTAAAATTAAAAGAGATTTTTGGAGCTATGGAATCCTTTTTTCATGGAAAAAGTTCTGGTTTAGATCCATTAAATAGCTACTTAAGCATTCCGATTTTAATCAATTCCAAAGATAATATTGAACCTACAGGAATTCCTTCGCAAAACGAAGTTGGAACTGGAGCTGTGTTTTTATTAGATAGCGGAATTATGGGCGAAACGGCACCAATGGTGAATATTTTTATGGAAAATATGAAGCAAGAAGGTTTCCGTAACATGCTGAAAGATCAATTTATAAAACATACCGATTCTTGTGTGGAAGATTTCCTAAAAGGAGATGTAAAATCTTTATTTGGAAACTTAAAATCATTGTCAAAAGTTGTTTTCAAAAACTTCAAACCGATGATTCCACAACAATTTCATTCACTATGGAAACAAGGAATTGATACCAACGATTACTACTTAAAACTTTGTGGATCTGGCGGAGGCGGATATATTCTTGGATTCACACAAAACATCGAAAAAACAAAAGAAACGCTAAAAGATTACAAACTTGAAGTAGTTTACAACTTCTAAAGTTGGGCGCAAATGTTATCTAGAAAGCGAAAGCTATTTTACTACAAACTTTTTAGTTTATTCTCTGTTGTAAGAGGATACAATATCCTAATTATTGTCATTGCACAATATTTGGCAGCAAGATATATTTTGGCGCCAAAAGAAGGATTCATGGAAATTATTTTAGATAAACATATACTAGCACTTGTGTTGGCTTCCGCAGTTGCTATTGCTGGCGGATATATTATCAATAATTTTTATGATGCGGAAAAAGATTTAATCAATCGACCTAAAAAATCAATGTTAGATCGTTTGGTAAGTCAACGCACAAAAATTGTAACCTATTTTACCTTAAACTTCATTTCGGTTGCCATTGCAAGTTTTGTGTCGTTCAATGCATTTATATTCTTTTCAGCGTATATTTTCGGAATATGGTTTTATTCTCATAAGCTGAAAAAGATACCATTTTTGGGGAATTTGACTTCGGCAACGCTAGCAATTACGCCATTTTTTGCCATATTTATCTATTACGGAAACTTAAACAGCGTCGTATTTGTACATGCAGCTTTTCTGTTTTTATTAATTCTAATTCGCGAATTCATCAAAGACTTAGAAAATATCAAAGGCGATTTGGCACAAGATTACAAAACAATTCCAGTCATATACGGAGAAAAAGTTTCCAAAGCGCTCATCACATTAGCTGCAACTACTGCGGTTTTAGTCACAATATTTCTAATCTCTCGCTACGACACAGGCTACATGCGTTTTTATTTCTACGGCAGTATTGGACTTTTAATTTTTTCCGTGGTGATACTTTACAAAGCAAACACAAAACCACAATACTTATTACTTCACAACATTTTAAAATTCATTATTGTTTCAGGTGTTTTCAGTATTCCGCTTTTAAATATTGATGTCATTTTGAACAACATCACGCGTGTTTTGTGATAAAAATTTACAAATAACTCCAAATTGTTAAAGCGATTTTGAAGCGTGGTTTTCTTCTTGAAAATTGGTAATTTGTAGCAATTCAACAAGTATTAAAATGTTAATTTTTTAAAGGTTCTTAACTTTTCATCGACAAATAAAAGGGAGGAATACTAAATCATAAAAAATAATCTATGTCATCTTCATACGAATTAAAAGTTGCCTTAGCGCAAATTGCACCTGTTTGGTTAGATAAATCGAAAACCTTAGAAAAAATACAGCAATACATTTTGGAGGCAAGTCAGCAAAACTGTGAACTCATCGTTTTTGGTGAAGCCTTATTGCCAGGCTATCCGTTTTGGGTTGCCAATACGAATGGAGCAGCGTTTAATTCGACTACGCAAAAAGAAATACACAGACATTATGTCCAAAATTCTGTGCAAGTAGAAAAAGGTGATTTAGATGCAATTTGCGACTTAGCAAAGGAACATAATATTGCTATTTATTTAGGATTGATGGAACGCGCAGCAGATCGTGGTGGACATAGTATTTACTGTTCGTTAGCCTACATAAATCAAGATGGAAGTATTGAATCCATGCACAGAAAACTTATGCCAACCTATGAAGAGCGCTTAACATGGGCGAGCGGCGATGGAAATGGCTTGAAAGTACATCCGTTAAAAGACTTTACAGTTGGTGGACTCAATTGCTGGGAAAATTGGATGCCGTTACCAAGAGCAGCTTTGTACGGAATGGGCGAAAATTTGCACATTGCAGTTTGGCCAGGAAGTGAAGTCAATACCAAAGATATTACGCGTTTTATAGCACGTGAATCGCGTTCGTATGTGATTTCTGTTTCTAGTTTGATGCGAAAAGCGGACATTCCATCAGATATTCCGCATGTAGCTGAAATTTTAAAAAATGTTCCGGATGAAATAGCAAATGGCGGATCGTGTATTGCAAGTCCTGATGGCGAATGGTTAATTCCGCCTGTATTACACAAAGAAGGCTTAATCATTGCTACTTTAGACTTTAATCGTGTATTGGAAGAACGCCAAAACTTTGATGCTGTCGGACATTATTCGCGTCCAGATGTGACACAATTAACTGTCAATAGAGAACGTCAGCGTACGATCAAGATTACGGAATAGGTTATGAGTTGATTTTGAATGTGTTATTTGTTTCAAAGCTATAAACGAATAATTGATTCTAGATTCGGTTATCGAAAATTAAAAAGTATCTTTGCGCAAAATTTATAGCATAATACACAATGGCAAAAGAGCGACACGGTAAAAGTAGAGTTAAACCAAGCGGGAAAAATGCAGGAGGAAAAAAGCCTTTTGATAAGAAGAAGTCTTCTGTTGGGAAAAAGCCTATTGATGGAAAGAAATCTTCGGATGATAAAAAGTCATTTGAAGGAAAAAAACCTTTTGATAGAAATAAGCCAAATTCAAATTACAAGAAAAAAGCAGCGCCACAGCGAAAATCTTCAAGCAATCCGAATGAGATTCGCTTAAATAAATATATTTCAAACGCAGGAATTTGTTCACGACGAGAAGCAGACATGCACATTTCTATAGGAAGTGTCACTGTAAACGGTAAAGTTGTGACTGAAATGGGTTATAAAGTACAGTTGACAGATGAAGTTCGTTTTGATGGACGCATTATCAATCCTGAAAAGGCAACTTATATTTTACTAAACAAACCAAAAGGATTTTTAGTAACAACGAAAGATGAAAAAGGTCGTAAAACGGTCATGGATTTAGTGGCAGGTGCAACAACTGCAAGAATTGTTCCTGTAGGACGTTTGGAGCGACAAGCAACAGGTTTGTTATTATTTACAAACGATGGAGAATTGGCGAGAAAGCTAACAGATCCACGACAAAGAGTGCGTAAAATATTCCATGTAGAATTGGATAGAAACTTGAGTCAGGCGGATTTCAATAAAATTAAAGATGGGCTCAATATTCGTGGTGACATACATGGAGTTGACGAAATTTCTTGGATTCAAGGCGCTTCAAAACGCGAAGTAGGTATCAAAGTAAGTACGGGAAGCAATGGTTTGGTCAAAGCAATTTTTGAACATTTATCGTACACCATAGCACGTTTAGATCGTGTTGTCTTTGCCGGACTAACAAAGAAAGACTTACCAAGAAGTCATTGGCGTGAATTAAACGCACAGGAAGTTATAAATTTAAAAAATCTATAAATTTAGTACGCTACATACATAACAGAAACCTCTCATTTTGGGAGGTTTTTTTTGTTTTAGGCTTTTTGAAACCTTCTACTTTCTATTAAAAAGCACTACGCTAGATTAACTAATTATGAGCAACTTACATATTTTGATGTAATATGTAAAGTCCCAAATTCATCAAAAAAACCGACCAATAAAAAATCAGTGTAATCTTATTCTTCTGAATTACAATTTTTAATTTCTCTCCCATTGATGCAGTTTCTTTCTTTACTTTCATTTGTGTTACAAGACTTTCTGCGGGAATAATTTCTGTAGGTTGCGTAGGGATTTCTCTATTGTTTTTTTCAATAATAAAATCGGAGTAATTTTCAAAACCAAGATAGCAACACAAGCAATTTGCAACGGAACTTTTAAGAGCTACATCTTCACCTTTCATTGCTTTATTATACTTATTTCGAAGGCTTTTTTCATGATATTGAAAGTGACATTCGTTCATCATATAATCTGAAATTTTCTTGGCGAGCCCTGTAATGGACATCGTTACTCCAGTGGCTTCTTTTACTTCTTTTTTTGCTTTTTCAAAAGCACTTAATACTAACTCTCTATGCATGACTTCTAGTTTTAGGTTTCTTTTTCATTGTAAAAGCGTTTAAAAATATCAGAAAATCAGGGGAAATTAATTTCTTCAAACTTTCCCAAACTCTTCCCTAAACTTTCCATTCATTCATCAAAAACCTCAGTTTCTTTGTTTCAGAAATATTTCTAAAAACTGAGAATTAAAGCAATTTGATCTCCTGTATTTAGCTCAGTTTATTCGTGAGATAAGAAGCAATTAGATAGCTCTTGGAAGTAGCTACACGTATTGTAATTATCTCTTCACTTCCCAAAAAAAACACTAGAAATCGGCGCCATTTCTATTTCGCTGTGTTGCCAAACATTGACTACGCTGAGTATTCTCGGACGGCAACACGTATGTCCAATTTTTAAACTATACAAAATGAAAAAATTTAGCTTAATAATACTTACGGTTTTCCTCAATTGCGCATTATTTTCTTGTACGCCAACCTCAATTGCCGAAGAAGAAGTACAATTTGAACAACAAGCCACTGAAGGTGAAGATGGAGAAGTTTCCGAAGGAGAAGGAGAAGAAGAGAAACCTAAAGGAAGTTAAACGACATTGTAATTATATTTTTACTATTTTAGAAGGATGAAACTACCAACGGTGACATCCTTCTTTTTGTTTTTTCTTCTTATTCTCATGAACAGTTGTGAGATAGGTGGTATTTCCGAATCTAAAAATGATGCTGAAATATTAGCTCTTAGCGACAAAGCTTACTATGAAGCTGACGATAAAAATTTCAAAAAAGCTATTAAAACAACTCTTGAAATGTTAAGGCTAGCCTTAGAAAGGAATGAAATAGAATCAGTTAAAAAAGCCTATGATAAATTAGCAAGATATTACTTCAATTATAAAAAAACTGATTCTGCAATTTACTACACAGATAAACTTTATCAAGTAGCAGAAAAAACGGAAGATGTTGCAAGCATGGCAAGAGCTTGTCATAAAAAAGGATATTATTTCAAAAAATTAGACAGCTTTGGGTTGGCCTTAGCAAACTTTGCGGATTCAAAAAGTTTATATTTAAAATTAGGCGATACAATTCAAGCAGGAAAAGAGCTATTAGAAATTGTTAACGTTCAAAAAAATGAAGGAAATTTTGGCGCATCTGAATTATCTGCCTCTGAAGGATTAAAATATTTAAAGGGCAGTAATGAATTAAAATCAATAGCGGGATTATATCTGGCTTTAACTAGTATATCAAGAGAAACAGGTAGGATAAAAGTAGCTAACGATAATATTGATAAAGGATTAGACCTCCTAAAAGATTCTATTTCAGTCAAATTAATTGGGAGAAAAATCATAGGATTACTAAGAAATGCCAAAGGAAATACGTTGAAAGATTTAAAAAGATATGATGAAGCTATTGATTATTTTAATTTAGCTTTTGAAGATTATAAAAAAAATACTTTAGAAACTAAACGAACACAATTTAATTTAGCACATACATTATACCTAAAGAATGGATTCAATAAAGTATCCGATTCTTTACTTCAAGACTCGTATGCCTACTATGTATCTAAAGATTTGCAACCAGAAAAATTTTCTACATTATTGAAGTTGGCTGAATTATATAAAAATGTTGATAAAAATAAGTTTTCCAAATACATTAATAAAGCATTGGAATCTGCGAAAATTCGTAAGATGAAAAAATCAATATATGAAGCATTAGAATTAAAGCTTGAAGTTGACTATACTGTTACAGATTATAAGAGGTTTATTCTTCTAAAAAATGAATTGCAAAGAGAAAAAGAAGATGTAGATTATTTTTATATTAATGATAGATTTAATTATGAAGCTTCTGAAAAAGAAAATATAATCCTCGAAAACAAAGAATCAAAAAGAACCCAACAACTTCTTGGGTTATCACTTTTTCTAGTTGTTTTAATCGTCCTCATCTTCTTCATCTACCAAAGAATCAAGCGCAAACACAAAATTGAAAAAGTAAAAACAGTGCATGTTACGGAAGCACGAATTTCTACAAAAGTACACGACGAATTGGCAAATGATTTGTATGAACTAATGTCACAACTAGAAACTTCGAGTCCTGAAAAAGAGACAATTCTAGATAAATTAGATGTAATCTACAATCAAGCACGCGATATTTCTAAGCAAATTCAAAGTGTAGATACTGACCAAAAATTTGCGGATGAACTCAGTAATTTGTTTAGAAGTTATCAATCAGAAAAGGTAAATGTTTTGTTAAAAAGATATGATATGGAACTTTGGAAAGGAATTTCTTCGCACATAAAAATCACCGTATATCGTGTGTTGCAAGAATTGCTTACAAATATGAAAAAGCACAGCAATGCTGCATTAGTAGTGGTTTCTATAGAAAAGAAAAATAAGAAATTATTTATCCAATACATTGATAATGGGAAAGGCTTTACAGAAGAAATTTCTAAAAATGGATTGCAAAATGCGGAAAACCGTATTCGCGCAATTAAAGGAAAACTTACTTTTGATACAGAACTTCACAAAGGTTGTAAGTTTAGTATTAATGTTCCAGTATGATAGATAGCCTATGTTTACTAAAGTTTTAATTGCCGAAGATATGGATGACATCAACACAGGTGTCCTTACAGTACTTTCCAAATTGGAAATCGATACTGTACACCATGCACAATATTGCGATGATGCAGATTTGAAAGCCAAGAAAGCACGGAAAGATAAAAAACCGTATCAATTATTAATTACCGATTTGTCTTTTGTGAAAGATCACAGAGAGCAAACCTTAAACTCTGGAGAAGATTTAATTGTAAAATTAAAATCAGAACAACCCAATTTAAAAATCATTGTATATTCTGTGGAAGATAAATTACAACGTGTCCGCCGATTGATAGGTGAATACGGAATTAACGCGTATGTGTGTAAAGGAAGAAAAAGTTTGCAAGAACTCGCAAATGCCATCAAAGAAGTCTTTAAAGGAGAACAATACTTGTCGCAACAAATCAGCGCCGCATTGAGTCCTAAAAACGACATGGAAATTGATGATTATGATATTAAATTGCTGAAATTGCTTTCAAAAGGAATGAGTCAGGATGAAATTGCAAGCGATTTAAAAAAGCGCAGTATTTCGCCTAATAGTCTGAGTTCTATAGAAAAACGATTGAGTAAATTGAAAATTTATTTCAAAGCCAATAACGCAATTCACTTGATTGCAAATGCGAAAGATTTAGGATTGATTTAAAAATAAAAGCAGTTTTTTCTAAGGATAAAAATAACTAGAAAAAACTGCTTGAATAGAAGAATATCTTACTATAATGTCGCAATATAATCGACTAATTTAGCAAAGTCTTTTTGATTTTTAAGCTTTAATCTTTCCGATTTTATATAGCTTTTAATTTCGTCTTTTTTTTCAGGGAAAAGCTTTGTAATTGCTTTCTTTTTTGGACTTACCATGACTGGAATTCCTTCTTTAAGAATATAATAATAGTCATACTGTGTAAACTTAGCAGCTCTATCAGCTTGGTTTGCAGTCAATGCTTTTTCATTTGGAGAAAACACACATTTCTTTCTAAGTAATAATTTTACATTGGTATTTGTGTTTAATACTAAAAAATAACCTTGTTGTACATTGCCATCTTCATCTTTATAAGAAAGTAATTCTAAAGTTTTATTTCCGTAGGTAAGTCTTGAATTGTCTATCTTCATCAATGCACCAACTTCTTCTCCATTAATAGGCATTAACTCAATTTCGTCTGTATATGTATTGAAACGCATCATTACATTTCCATACGATTTATCACCAACAAAAAATTGTCCTAATTTATAGTTTTGTTCCAAATATGGACTCCCTTTTACATTGTTCCAATCAATTTTGTATGGATCTTTTTCTTTGGTATTTAAAAATTTTCGAATCTGATTGTACATTTCAGTAGTAGTTTCAAATTCTCTCGGAGAGCCACTTATTTGTGCAATTAATGAGTTGCCAAAAAGTAACAAAAATGCAATAGGTAACAGTTGTAACGTTTTCATAATCAGTAAATAAATTGGTTATAATAATAAAAATAGCGAAAAATGTGGAACTATTCAGCCCTTTTTATCATAATATTAGTGTTAAATACTATTTATGAAGCTTCAATTTTTACTTTTTTTTCTTTGCGAAGAAACAATTCATAGATCAAAAATGTGTACACAATAAGGTATTCCAAAGCTACAAAACCTAGGTTTTCTGCATAACCTTCATTTTGATAAGCGGTATAACTAAAAATGACCATAAACGACCAAACTACAGTAAATCGATAGTTGGTAAATACACTTAAAATCAGCAAAGTAGCTAAATACCATGGATGCATAGTGGTTGTGGTAAAAAAGTAGAACGAAAGTCCAAATAGAAGCGCCGTGATTGTTTTATGAAAGTCTTTATTATTTCTGAAAAGACTTATTCCTGCAACGAAAATCAATACAAGTATTGGAGTAACTCTACCAATATCTTTAATCAAATTCCAGCCGATAGTTTCATAGCCAATCCAACGTGCAATGTAATAAAAGCTTGCGTTAAACTCGAAATTTTGAAACCACAATTCAACAGTTTCTTGATAGTTTTCAATAAATTCTTGCGATAAAAAGGGTAAAAATAAAATGACAATTGTTGCCAATACAATTCCGTAAAAAGCCAATAATTTCAAAATGCCTTTCCATATAGTTGAAAACGTATTTTTAGACAATTCAGAAGCTTTATGTTTGGTAAACCATTGAAAGAATATGGGTAAGAAAATTAACGGAATCAGTTTTACAGAAACGGATAAAGCCAACACTACTGCGGCTAATTTCCAGGAACCTTTGTGTAATAGATATAAACTCCAAACTACGAAGAAAATCATGACACCTTCAAAATGTAGGTTTCCTGTAAGTTCAATAATGATGAAAGGATTTAGAATATACCACCAAATATTGTTAACAGATATTCCTAAACGTTTTAATAGTTTTCTGCCGAAATACAAAGTTCCAATGTCTGCAAGAATAATTAAAAGTCGCAAAACGACAACCGAACCGACAATACTTTTCTCTGAGAAGAATCCCGCGATAGCGAAACATAATTGATTGATTGGCGGATAATTGGTATAATGAGAAGCACTTAAATTCCCCATTCCGTTGAATAATTCCTGCGCTTCTGCAATTGGTGCGGTTCCGGAAGCCATCAAATCGTTTGGTAAATATAAATACGGATTCCAGCCTTCAATGAGCATTCTTCCATCCCAAATAAAGCGGTAAAAATCTTGTGACAAATTGGGAATACTTCCTATAAAGATCAATCGGAACGCAATGGCAATTCCCGCAAGGAACCAAAAACTACTTTTTTTCAGTTGAATTAATCCTAAAAAACTAGCAAATCCAATCGCGTAAAGCGAAATTAAAATAGTAACATCAGTACGTACTAACGGATAGCCAATGTAGAAATATACAAAGGCACTAAGAAACACAAGTACAATAGAGAAACGTTGATATTTCGCTACGGAAGCGATCACACTTTTGAACGAATCGAATTAAAAAATACAAAAGCGAAACCTAAGAATAGCATTAAGTGAAACGGAAACAATCCAAAATCATTTAACGGATATGCGCTGTACATTCCAAACAAAAAATACACCATTAAGATAGCTTCAATAATGGTATTTGCTGAAATTTTCTTTTTAACGTATTTGTTGTTTTTCCAAGAATCTTTCAAGTTTTTAATGTTGAATTTTGGCGTACGAACAAATTCACTACGTTTTCCAGCATGCCCTTCTATAACGGCTATTGAATTGTGCACAGAGAATCCCATCGCAACTGAAAAGAAAGCGAAAAACATCTGAATGTATTCGAGAAATTTTAAAAATCCACCGCCTTGAACACGCTTAAACGGAAACCAAAAACAGATGAAAAATATGATCGTACTTACAATAAAGAAACTTGAAACAGTGAAGTAAATTTCTAAATGTCCGTACGTGTTTTTTATGTACAACATCGGAATACTTAAAATACCAACAAGCAATACGTTTAAAAACATCGTACTATTTAGTAAGTGTAAAATTCCGTGAATTTTTGTCTTAAATGATATGTTTTTAGAGAAAATAACGCGCTTAAACATTTTGCGAAAATTCTCTGCGCCACCTTTATTCCAACGGAATTGTTGCGAACGTGCCGCACTAATAACCACAGGCAATTCGGCAGGAGTTTCTACATCTTCCAAATACTTGAATTTCCAGTTTTTTAACTGTGCGCGGTAACTCAAATCTAAATCTTCGGTAAGTGTATCGCCTTCCCAATTTCCAGCATCAATAATGCAGGTTTTACGCCAAATTCCGGCAGTTCCGTTAAAGTTGATAAAATGACCTTTGGAATTTCTTCCAACTTGTTCAAGCGTAAAATGTGCGTCGAGCGCGAATGCCTGAATCTTTGTAAGCAATGAATAATCGCGGTTAATATGTCCCCAACGTGTTTGTACCACGCCAATTTCATCATCTTTAAAGAACGGAATTGTCTGTTTGAGCCAGTCTGTTTTTGGAAGGAAATCGGCATCAAAAATGGCGATAAATTCACCTTTCGCATCAACTAAACCTTCTTTCAGAGCACCGGCTTTAAAGCCCGATCTGTCTTCACGTCGAATATGTACAATATCCAATCCGAGTTTTTGTATCTCTTTAATTTGTGCTGCGGTAGAAATAACCGATTCGTCTGTAGAGTCATCTAACACTTGAATTTCGAGTTTATCTTTTGGATAATCGATCAACGCAATATTATCTAACAAGCGTTCCATTACATACAATTCATTGTACACAGGAAGCTGAATGGTTACGTACGGCACTTCATTCGAGTTATTCAAATCAAAGCGTGGCGCATTGTCCTCTTCCTTTTTTGATCGTAAATAATTGATCAATAAGTTCAACTGTGCCAAGCTATACATTAAAATCAAAATCAGAGCGATACCGTAAATTGCCATGACAAAAAACGAAGCTGCTAATTTGTAAAATTCTGCATCAAATCCCATTTACTTAAAACTATATTTAAAAATCCAACCTAAAATTTTCACGCCCGCAAATATAGTACCTTTTACGGTTCCTGAAACTTTTGAGACACCAATTCTCTTTTTATATTTTACAGGAACTTCTACGTATGACAGTTTCTGCTTCAATGCTTTGAGTTGCATTTCCACTGTCCAGCCATAGGTTTTATCTTCCATATTCAAATTTAGGAGTTTCTCGTACTTAATTGCTCTAAAAGGGCCTAAATCGGTAAAACGTGCGCTAAAAAATAGCTTCATCAAAAAAGTAGCGAGCCAATTTCCGAATACTTGTTGCGGCGTCATGGAGCCATCTTCTCGAAGCGATTTTACACGCGAACCAACGACAAAATCAATATCTTGCTCAATAATTGGCGCCACAATTTTAGTCAATTCTTCAGGATAATCCGAATAATCGCCATCCAAAAATACAAGAATTGTTGGCTTTTCTTCCTGATTGGCAATATATTCCATTCCTTTCAAGCAAGCATAACCGTAACCTTTTCGTGGTTCTTTCAATACTGTTGCGCCTGCGGCTTTGGCATTTGCTTCCGTAGTATCGGTAGAATTATTGCTCACCACAATAACTTCGGTGACATTTTTGGGGATTTCCTGAATCACATTTGCAATAGAATCTTCTTCATTATATGCAGGAATGATGACTTTTATGATCATATTTTATTTTTCTTTCCTGCGTAGGCAGGAATCTATTGTTATATTTTATATTATAAATGTTGAATGCGTTTCCAAATTGCGCTTAGAAATATATTTAACATTCAAAATTTAGCATTTATAATTTTTAGTTTCCAAGTTGTTCTCGATACAGTTTTTCTTCATTTTAGTACGAAAAGCCACTCGAACTGACGTTTTGAGTATAGCTTTTATGTTATATTTTATATTATAAATGTTGAATGCGTTTCCAAATTTCGCTTAGAAATATATTTAACATTTAAAATTTAGCATTTATAATTTTACATTTCTATTCACAAGTAGCTAAAACCAGCAACTAGTAACTAACAACAAGCAACTAAATTACTTCAAATCCCAAACGCTATTTTCCTTTTTAAAACTCTTTAAATCGGTCCATTCGCCAATTTTCTTTCCATTTTGATATTTTTCAGCACGAATCAACTCTTCATCCATATAGCGCAGGCAATATCCGTTTTTCTGATTATTCTTCAATTGACATTTGTGATTTACGTTTCCATTCATATCAAAAAAAAGCCACCATTTGCTCTTTTTTCCATTCACAAAATGTCCTGCACTTTCCTTTGTGCCATTTGCGCGATAAAAGTACCAATATTTTGCGGGTTTCCCATTCTTGAAGCTACCTTGTTTTTTTAGCGCTCCATTTTGATAATAGAATTTCCAATGTTTTATTTTTACACCTTTTTTAGTCCAGCCTTCTTCTTGAAGCTGTCCATTATCGAAATAACTTTTTTTATACTTCTTTTGTGCGCTTGCACTGAATGTAACACTCAAACAGATGATGATTAATAGATGTTTCATGTTTGTTGGCTTTTTGCTTCTAGCTATTAGCCGCTAGCTTTTATGTTATATTTTAAATTGTAAATGTTAAATGAGTTTCCAAATTACCATGTAAAATGCATTTAGCATTTAAAATTTCAAGTTTCTAAGTTGTTCTCGATACAATTTTTCTTCATTTTATTGCGAAAAATCACTCGAACTGACGTTCGAAATTATATAGTTTAAAAGTTATAAGTCTAGCATAGGATTTACATCTCAATACTAATACCTCACTACTTATTTATTCTCCTCTAACATTTCAAATAAGTTTACATCGTTTCCTAAGATAACTTCAGGAATTTCGTGACGCGTAGCGCCATCATCGGGTCCGTTTTCTAACTTTAAAACTCCTCTTGGGCAAACTGCGCTACAAACTCCACAACCTACACAAGAAGAACGCACAATATTTTGTCCTTTTTGCGCATACGCACGCACGTCAATTCCTTGTTCACAATAGGT
>NZ_JBGCDL010000251.1:0-16471 GCF_045105435.1 Kordia sp.
AACTTCTGTATTAAAGATTATAGAAACCAAAAAGCCTAAAATTCATTATAAAGTTGGCGCATTCATGCAGAAGTTTTCTATTGTATTAAAACGTATCTTACCAGACAAAGTGTATGAGAAAATGTTGATGAATCATTATAAGTTGTAGTATTTTTTTTGAAAAAAATTATTGTTCTTCTCTAAAAGTAACATATTTGACTTTTAGAGTACTTATATTCTATGGACTTTAAAACAATAAAAATATATTTTAGTAAATATTGGTGGATACTTTTGTATCCTATAACTATTGTTTTTTTCTTCAAGATGCAACTTCAAAAAAGTGAACTTCAAAGAAATAAGATATTTGTATATGGAATCGTAACTAGTTCCTCAAAAATCTACAAGAAATACAGTAAGCGAAATTATCATTATCATTTTTTTTATAAAGAGAAAAAATATTATGGAAGTACAACAGGAAACTTTTCTGAAAATATAGAAATAGGAAAGCGGTATAAAGTAGAACTTTCTTCTAAAGACCCAAATAATAACAACATGCTTTTTCATATTCCGTATGATAAAAATAAAGACACAATTTTAAGAATTGACCAATGAATAACAGCGATACCTTTTTATTAGAATCAAAACTAAAACGTTTAAAAATATCATTTTCAAAGAAAAATGGTAAAATTATCATTTGGCAAGCCAAACTCGATTATACCATTTTAATCGGATTGATACTTTTTCCATTACTTGTTGCCATAGCAGGGATTGTATTTTTATTTGTAGAAGATATTGGATTGGATGCATCAGCAAGGAAAAAAATTATCGGTGTTATTATATTTGTTGGCGCAATTGCAATGACGAATTGCTTTCGGATGTTTCTAAAATTCAAATCCAATAAAGCGACAAAAGTTTTAGGCTATAAAGAAATCATTATTAAAAATAAAGATACTTCCATACGTTTTGATGCAGCTACAATAGACAAGTTTACATTCACTATTAATGAAGTTTCAGAAGAAAACTATCGTGGAAGCTTATTTTTAGTAGATACAAAAGCACAAGAACATCTTTTACTTGGTTTTGATAGCGAAAGTGAGCAATATATAATTGATGATTTAAAATGGTTTTCAAACTATTTTGAACAACATGTACAACTAAATTCATAACTTGCTGCATGCGCATAAAAGGTATATGTTTCATAGTGTTTTGTATGTTGATGTCTTGCTCGCTTGATGTCACAACAATTCCGTCACAACGTATTGAAAACGGGTTACAAGCATCTGAAACACCGTTTTCTACTGCTTTAAAATCAGTCAGTTTTCATCCAAATATTGAATATGGAGACGACGAACGAAATGTGTATGATTTTTTTAAGCCAAATTTAAAAACACCTTCTTCTTTGTTGATTTTAATTCACGGAGGTGGATTTGTAAATGGCGGAAAAGCAAATTACTACGAATCGTATCGCTACCGCGGATTGATCAATCGGTTGTTGAAAAAAAATATCGCCGTTGCAGCAATCAATTATCGCTATCTAAATCCCGAAGATACTTTAGGAATCTTGAATAGTCTGAATGATGCTAAACAGGCATTACAACATTTACGTTATTTTTCAGACAGTTTACATTTTCAAAAAGACAAAGTAATGATTTACGGAAGTTCAGCTGGAAGTGCCGCCGCAATGTGGCTCGGATTTGGTGATGAAAGAGCAAAGCCAAAGAGTGAAAATCCAATAGAAAGAGAATCGACACGTATTCAAGGACTCGTTGGAATTTCTACACAAGCAAATTACGATATTGCGACTTGGCATAACACCGTATTTTCATCATTTCAAAAAGATGGATTTACAGAAGCATCTTTGAAAAAAATGATAAAAGAATACCGTATACTTGTCTATTACGGAATTAAAACACGAGAAGAATTAGCTTCTGAACGCACAAAAGCATATCTCAACAAAACAGATATGTTGTCCATGTTGTCTGCGGATGATCCTTTATTTTACTTATCTACAGAGGAAACTTCGGGCGACATTCCAACAAAAATGAGCGACGTATTTCATCATCCATTACATGTAAAAACAATTCAGCAACGCGCAGTAAAAGTTGGTGCCAAAGGAATTTATCATTGTCCTCAAATCAATTTGAATACTACAAAAGGCGAAAGCTATGAAGAATTCATCATTAAAACCATTGGTCATTAATTTTATACAATAACTACTATGCGAATTTTAATCACAATCCTTTTATACGTTAGCATGTATTCCGTAAATGCACAAACTGATTTAAAACAAAATATTTTAGGGAAGTGGGAATTTGTAAAAATTACTACCGATGCTGAAAAAAATAGTTCAACACAAGCTAAAAGTCATTTGAGTAACGCACAAAAAGATCCTTTTATGCGGAAAGATGTTTTACTTATATTTCGTGAAAATAACGACATTACTTTTGAAGTTGAAAATTTTTTAATGCAAGCTAAGTATGTAATAAAAGACTCTATACTCACTATTGGAGCCTACAAGTACGAGATTTTAAGAATAACAAAAGAAACTTTATACCTTAAAGCTCTAAGCGATTCTATGTCTGCAAATTATGAATATAAACGCATAGAGACACCAAAAAAAGATAAACAGTAAATGTCGCATATAACAATTTATAATTTTTCTCTTCTAATTAAATAAATAAAACAATGAGTAACGAACAGCCAAACAATCCGTTACACGGTATAAAACTTTCGGAAATTGTAACTGCGTTAGTAGATTATTATGGTTTTGAAGAACTGAGCAAACGTATTAATATCAATTGTTTTAAAAGTGATCCGTCTGTAAAATCGAGTTTAAAATTTTTACGAAGAACACCTTGGGCAAGAGAAAAAGTGGAAAAATTGTATTTACGATTTATTGCAGAAAATAAGTAGACTTTCGTTCTAAGAAGAATAATTCATATCACATTCTAAAAAACGGTCAACTTATTTTTTAGTAAGATTTTTCAGCACATGAAAAGTGACCAACATTACAGCTAAACATGACATCTATACATCTTTCTGTAAAATCCTCGCGAGTTTTAGCGTAATTTGATCTTATCAACAATGATATATTTCACATAGTTACATCATACTACTGTCTTTAGTTGATAAAGCAGTAGCATACTTTGAAATTTGTATTGGAAAAGCCTGTGTAATGCAGGCTTTTTTTTTAGTGAAACTCACTATTGAAAAGCCAGAAAGGCGCATTCAATAGTGCTAGTTGAACTAATCCTGATGAAAATCAGGATCTTCTACTTTGAACTTGAACAGTTTTAACGTATCATATTTTGTGAGTGTTTCGATTTCTAATAGTACTTATTTTGAATGTATCTTCACTGTAAAGTACAGTAATGAAACACCATTTATATTCTGTAAAACACTGCAATTTTAGATTTAATTTTCGCTCCAAAAAATGTTAATAACTCACGGACTATTCTGTTCAACAAGATTGTTTTCACATACGATAATATTGTAATTTTACACCAAATTGCGTTCAGGATTATTCATGTACTATATTTTCAATAAATAGGAAATCATGAATGCGTTGCATTTGCAGCGACATCCTTTTTTATATTTTGATACGTCATTACGAGGAGTTTACGACAAAGTAATCTGTTTGTTGAATACACAGAGTAGAGTGTAAAGGATTTTTAAAAGATTCTTACAAAAACGTTTCGTTTTAAAAAAGATACAGCGAATAACCTGTAAAAACGCCCAAAAAAGAAAACACAACTTTTATATATAAAATAGATAACAGATGAAATTTTTTATTGATACGGCTAATTTAGATCAAATTCGCGAAGCACAAGCTTTAGGAGTTTTGGATGGTGTAACTACAAATCCTTCGTTAATGGCAAAGGAAGGAATTACAGGAGCCGAAAATATTTTAAACCATTACAAAGCCATTTGTGAGATTGTTGACGGACATGTTTCTGCTGAGGTAATTGCTACAGATTTTGACGGAATGGTAAGAGAAGGAGAAGCGTTAGCAGCTTTGAATCCGCAAATTGTGGTAAAGTTACCAATGATTGCTGATGGAATAAAAGCGTGTAAATATTTTTCTGATAAAGGAATTAAAACAAATGTTACTTTAGTATTTTCAGCTGGTCAAGCGTTATTGGCAGCGAAAGCAGGAGCAACGTACGTATCGCCATTTATTGGTCGTTTGGACGATATTTCTACAGACGGATTGAACTTGATTGCAGAAATTAGAATGATTTATGATAACTACGCGTTTGAAACGGAAATTTTAGCCGCTTCTGTACGTCATACTATGCACGTGATTGATTGTGCTAAGTTAGGCGCTGATGTAATGACAGGACCATTGAAATCGATTGTAGGCTTGTTGAAACATCCTTTAACCGACATCGGTTTGGAAAAGTTCTTAGCAGATTATAATAAAGGAAACTAATATAACGCAACGTTACTTTTAGTGTGCTGAACATGATTTAGCATACATTCAGAAGTACTTTGAAGTAACATACTGGCACAAATATAAAAAAGCATCTTAGTGAATTTCTAAGATGCTTTTTTATTGCTTTTATGTTTTGTGTGAATTTTATTTTTTCAAGAAATCGTTTAGCGTAGTACTATAAATATCGGCAAACGCGTTGACAATATTTCCGCTTCGATCTGTAATGATGAGTTTGTTGATGCTTATCAATGCAAAATCACGCAATACATTCTCTCGTTTTCCAATACGGTATTGTTTGCTGCTTTTGAAGTTAAAGTCTTTTACTTCTTTTTTCCAACGTTTATGATCGCTATCCAAGCTGATTCCGACAATGTTCAGATTTGGATATTGTTTTGCCAATGCTTTAATTTTTTGGGTAATCAGTCGTTTGTGTCGTTTCTGTTCCGATGTCCAAAAGTAAAAAATAGTCTTTCCACGTTTTGAATTCAAGCGACTTACAGGAATGCGAGCATGTTTGTCATCATAGACAAATATTTGATTTGAAAAGTTATTACCACTTTGTAAACTTTTAATTCCGTTGTGCAAATTGGTGATTTCTTCTTTCGACTTATCGTCTTTTGCTATTTTTTGATACAACTTAAAAAACTCATTATTCTTAATAATATCCGATGTATTATTTCTAAAATATGAATACGCAGTAAAACGAAGTAATTCGTTTCGCAAATACGGATACGTCACCAAACTGTCAATAATATTCAATTTGTTTTTATTATAGGTCAACGAAGTATTCAGTGCTTTGTCGCCTTTCCAAGACTTCTGCAAACATTCGCTATACGATGAGTTGTTGATGTATTGCATAATGTAACGCGCATACGGACGATAATGACTCATGGTAGAATCGTTCATATTAATCTTAGACTTGTACTTATAAAAAGAACTTACAATCTTTAAAGTAGAGTCTTTTTTCTTGCGTTTAAAAAACATATTCTGATATGTTTCTCGATATCTAAAATTTCTATACTGAATTGTTTTGTCTGTAAACGATTTAAAAGCATCAGAAACATCAGGATTTTCAATGAAAAACTTTTTCTGTTTTGCTAATTTAATATCTTGTAATGAATCAATTTTGTTAAGAAACGTTTCACTATTTAACTTTGTATACTGATATACTGGTCGTTCATGACTTGCATTTAATAAAAATAACTCGATATAAAAGTTGTTTTTCTCAGCGCCTTTTCCTGTAAAAAATAGCGATTCGTCAAACTTAAATGTATTCAAACGGAGTAGTAAACTATCTCCTTTTTCCAAATAAATATATTGGTATTCTGGATAGTGGTAAAACTTATACAATCCGTCTTTAGGATTTTTAAGTTTTCCCATAAAACGGTTGTTATCATCTAGTTTCAAAGAGTCTACATACTTTCCTTGATGGTATAAAATTACATATTCATCACCTGGATTTATGATTTCTCCACCAAAATAAACAGCGTCATCCGTGTTTGTTTTGTTGGCGTCGTCACAACCAAAACAAAATAATAAAAGTAATAATGGGGTAAAGTATTTCATAGTAGTTTAGACAACTCTTTTACAATTTTAACAAAACTAACTATCCAAAATGCAATAGGGTGTTAACAGGCTGTTAAAAATAGGTGGTAAAACGTTAAGACTAACCGAAGTAAAATTTGCTGTAAATCCTAGTAATATTCAATCAAATTCTTACTTTTGCGCAATATATAAAAAGTTTTAAAAACGAAAAGAATGTTATCTGTATCTAATTTATCCGTACAATTTGGAAAACGCGTATTATTTGACGAAGTAAATACGACGTTTACAACAGGAAATTGCTATGGTGTTATCGGAGCTAACGGCGCTGGTAAATCCACCTTTTTAAAAATACTATCAGGAAAGATGGATGCTACATCTGGGCACGTAAATTTAGAGCCTGGTAAACGTATGTCTGTTTTAGAACAAGATCACTATGCGTATGACGATCTTCCTGTGCTAGAAACTGTAATTATGGGAAACAAACCTTTGTTTGCTATAAAAAAGGAAATGGACGAAATTTATGCAAAAGTTGACTTTTCAGATAAAGATGGAGAACGCGTAGGAGAGTTGCAAGTAGAATTTGAAGAAATGAACGGATGGAACGCCGACTCTGACGCAGCAGCATTATTATCAAACTTAGGAATTGCAGAAGCAAATCACTATTCATTAATGAGCGAATTGGATGGTAAACAAAAAGTACGTGTGTTATTGGCACAAGCACTTTTTGGAAGTCCAGATGTGTTGATTATGGATGAGCCTACCAATGACTTGGATTTTGAAACGATTGCTTGGTTAGAGAATTTCTTAGCAAATTACGACAACTGTGTTATTGTAGTTTCTCACGATAGACACTTTTTAGATGCTGTTTGTACACACATTTCAGATATCGATTTTGCAAAAATAAATCACTACAGTGGTAATTATACGTTTTGGTACGAAAGTAGCCAATTGGCAGCAAGACAACGTGCGCAACAAAACAAAAAATCAGAAGACAAAGCAAAAGAATTACAAGAATTTATATTACGATTTAGTGCAAACGTTGCAAAATCGAAACAAGCAACATCTCGTAAAAAGATGTTGGCACGTTTAAAAGTGGAAGACATCAAGCCTTCAAGTCGTCGTTATCCTGCTATTATTTTTGACAGAGATCGCGAAGCTGGAGATCAAATTTTAAATGTAGAAGGATTAAAAGCTACTGCCGACGACGAAGTATTATTTCAAAATATAGACATCAACTTAGCAAAAGGCGATAAAGTTGCCGTAATTTCTAAAAACTCACGTGCAACCTCTGCTTTCTATGAAATTATTAATGGAAACAATGAAGCTGACGCTGGAACGTACAAATGGGGAGTTACCACTTCGCAAGCATATTTACCGGTAGACAACTCTCAGTTTTTTGATAATGATATGACTTTGGTTGATTGGTTACGCCAATGGTCAAAAACAGAAGAAGAACGTGAAGAAGTATTCGTTCGTGGTTTCTTAGGGAAAATGATTTTCAGTGGAGAAGAAGCCTTAAAAACTGCCAGAGTTCTTTCTGGAGGAGAAAAAGTACGTTGCATGTTATCGCGTATGATGATGATTAGAGCAAACGTATTAATGCTTGACGAGCCGACAAATCACTTGGACTTAGAAAGTATTACTGCGTTTAACAACTCGCTTAAAAACTTCAAAGGAACCGTTTTATTCACTACGCACGATCATGAGTTTGCACAAACAGTTGCCAACAGAATTATTGAGTTAACGCCAAGTGGAGTTATTGACAGATATTCAACTTTTGATGATTACATGAATGATCCAAAAATAAAAGAACAACGTGAAAAAATGTACGGAGTAGAAGTATAATTGACGAAAAGTATACAACTAAAAAGTCCCTTGAAACTATTTCAAGGGACTTTTTTATATGAATGTATTTAGAAAATCTTCTAAATATGTAACTTTCTATTTATGGTAAAATGGGAATCTAAGGCAATCTGCAAATTCCGCTATAACATTGGTACGGATAATCGCAAGGTTTACTATCTGTGCAAAAACGTGGTGCGCCACCAACAATATTTCGCTGTCCTTTTTTATTTATAAAACTAAATCCATCAAGATTTGAAATTTTATCTAACATAGCTTACTTTTTTTCATTAAAGATTAAATATACGAAAAAATATTTTATCTGCAATTACGGTTTTACCTTACTATTTTTTGATGCGTTTTTACTTTGACAAACTCAGCATAAAACTTTAGTGATACATTTTCAAATCAACAAATCACAAACAAACACAAAACCAAAAAACGCTCCCTACCAAAGTAAAAAGCGTTTATATATTTTAAAATTCAGACACTGAGCGGAGTCGAAGTGCTATCGCAATTCAGCACCTAATTGTTTTTCAAAGCTCTGCTGTAACTTATTCATTATTTTATCAATCTGCTTGTCAGTCAGGGTTTTGTGTTCGTCTTGAAGCGTAAAACTTACAGCGTAACTTTTCTTACCTTTTGGTAAATTATCACCGTCATACACATCAAACAAATTCACTTCTTTCAATAAATTACGTTCACTTTGTTTTGCAATGTTATGAATTTCAGCAAACGTAGTTTTTTCATCAATTAGCAACGCAAAATCTCTACGGACTCTTGGAAATTTAGGAATATCTTTAAACTTAATTTTTCTATTTTTTACAACATCAATCACGTTATCCCAATTAAAATCAACATAGATAACTTGTTGCTTGATATCGAATGATTTTGCAACGTTACGTTTTACAATTCCAAATTCAACCAATTTCGTTTTGCCCAAACTCAAGCTAATTCCTTCCGATAATAAATCGTTATGAACAGGCGCCACTTTTAATGAGATGATTCCCAAACGCGCTAAAACGGTCATTACAATTCCTTTCGCATAGAAAAATTCAGTCGCAACAGGTTTCTCTTGTGTCCAAGTTTCCGCATTGGTATTTCCTGTAATAAACACAGATAAATGCTTGTGTTCTTCACGATTTCCTTCGCTGTAAGCGTGATATGTTTTTCCGAATTCAAATAACTTTAAATCACTTCGTTTTCTGTTGATATTATGCGAAATGGCTTCCAATCCTGAGAATAATAACGATTGACGCATTACAGACAAATCGTTACTCAACGGATTCAACATCGTAATATTATGTTCGGCTTTCAATTGCTCTGAAAGTTCAAGGTAGGAAGCATTCGTCAATGAATTTGACATGATTTCATAAAAACCTTGCGAAACCAATTGTGTTCCCACTACATTTTGCAACTTATAATCTTCAAAACGTGATGTATTTGAAATAGACGTATGCCACTTTTCATCAAATTTGATGTTGTTGTAACCGTACACACGCAAAATTTCTTCAATCACATCTGCTTCACGTTGTACATCAACTCTGTAAGCAGGAATGGTTAAACCTAATCCGCCATCAGTAACCGAATTGATTTTTATCTCTAAAGAAGACAAAATATTTTTGATGGTTTCTCTTGGTAATTCTTCTCCAATTAATTTAGAAATATTGTCAAATGAAACACGTACTTGAAAGTCTTCAATTTTTGTTGGATAGCTATCAGAAACATCGCTCGTAATTTCGCCGCCAGCCAATTCTTGAATCAACAAAGCAGCTCTTTTTAAAGCGTATTCAGTCACATTTGGATCAATTCCACGTTCAAAACGGAAAGAAGCATCTGTATTTAATCCATGACGTTTTGCAGTTTTACGCACTGAAACCGGATTGAAATAAGCACTTTCTAAGAAAATATTTGTTGTATTCTCGGTCACGCCAGATTTTAATCCGCCAAAAACACCAGCTATACACAATGGCTTTTCAGCATCACAAATCATTAAATCGTCTTCGTGTAATTCACGTTCAACTTCATCCAAAGTGGTAAATTTTGTGCCAGCTTCTAACGTTTTGACAATGATTTTATTTCCAGAAACATAATTCGCGTCAAACGCGTGTAATGGTTGTCCTAATTCATGTAATACATAATTAGTAACATCAACTACATTATTTTTTGGCGTTAAACCAATTGCTTTCAAACGATGTTGCAACCATTCTGGAGACGGTTTTACCTGAATTCCAGAAATAGTAACACCACAATAACGCGGTGCTAAGGTTTTATCTTCCACTTCTACATCTACTTTTAAAGTTCTATTATCAACTCTAAAACTACTTGTAGAAGGTGTAATTAATTCTATTTTGACATCTTTTTGGAGCAAACCAGCTTTTAAATCTCTGGCAACTCCGTGGTGACACATTGCATCAGCTCGGTTTGGCGTTAATCCAATTTCAAACACCATATCATTCTCAATGTCAAATACTTCACTTGCTGGCGTTCCAACAACTAAAGTTTCCTCTAAAATCATAATTCCGTCATGACTTTCTCCCAAACCAAGTTCATCTTCGGCACAGATCATTCCGTTAGAAACTTCGCCACGAATTTTCCCTTTCTTGATCTTAAACCCTTTTCCTTCCGCATCATATAAAGTCGTTCCAACCGTTGCCACAGGCACTTTTTGTCCAGCAGCCACATTTGGCGCACCACACACAATTTGTATTGGTTCACTAGTTCCTACATCGACAGTAGTTACTTTTAAGCGATCTGCATTTGGATGTTGTACGCAAGTAAGTACATGTCCAATAACAATGCCTTCCAAGCCACCTTGTACAGATTCGTATTTTTCGATGCCTTCAACCTCTAAGCCTAAGTCGGTTAAGAGTTCCCCTGTTTTGTCAGCATCCCAGTCAAGTTGAATAAATTGCTTTACCCAATTGTATGATATTTTCATTCGTATTCGTATTGATAGTCCGCAAAGATAAGATAATGCGGTAAGTTGACAAATAAGTTTTGATTAGATTTTAGACTGCTGACGCAGTTAGAATTTAGACCGCTGCGCTGTTAGACGTTAGATCGCTACGCTGTTAGACTTTTTCTTGCTTGCGCAAGAATTTTTAAACTGCTTTCGCCGTTAGAATCTACATCATTTAGAATCTTTACTTTTCATTTTAACACTGCTAAAAATCTCTTTTAATACAACTTCTGATAATTTATGATTTGATCGAATTCCTAGCCATAATTTAATAATAGCATGAAGCATATTTTTTTCATATTTGAAAGATAGCATAAAAAAATAAAGTCTAAAAATGAAGCGATCTAATATCTAACAACGCCAGCGATCTAATAGCGCAGTGGCCTACAAAATAAGTTCCTTAATCTTATTCGCATAACTACGACTGACTTTCAATTTTTCGTTATTTTTCAGAATTAAAATATAGCTTTCCCCATATTTTGAAACTTCTTTAATCGCCGTTAAACTCACAATAATACTGCGATGAATGCGCATAAATTGTTTCGGATTTAGCTTTTCTTCCAATTGTGAAATTCCGCGATTACTAAGATAACCTTCGCTAGCATCAAAGATTTTAGAATAGCTACCATAAGCTTCTATATACGTAATATCTTCTGTGGCAAGCGTGACGTATTTAGCTCCTTTTTCGACAATAATACGATCTGGAAAATTGGGTTTGGATAAAATGTGTTCGTTGGCTAATGGCACTATCTGACTGGGCGAATTGTCTTTTAGTTTACTAATAGCTTTGTCAAAACGTTCTTTTGTATACGGTTTCAATAAATAATCAACAGCATGTACTTCAAAGGCTTTCAGCGCATATTTATCATACGCCGTACTAAAAATAATAGTTGGTAATTCATGTAAATGCTCTAACACATCAAAACCTTCAAAAGTAATTACAGACAATACGTTTAACTTTTTTGATGTTATTAACGGAACAAACAACCTGAACGTTGATCGTAGCAATGAATTTGAGTATGACGAAGAAATTTACGCTATATATTCAAAATATAGCTTTGGTGTAAACAAATGGAAATTCCAAGCAGGATTACGTATGGAACATACAAATTCTGAAGGAAAATTATCCACACAAGATGCAGCACAAAATCAAGTAGTTTCTAGGACGTATACAGATTTTTTCCCGTCTGCGGGAATTTCGTATCAAGCCAATAGAATCAACTCTTTTGCATTAAGTTATAGCCGACGTATTCAACGTCCAAACTATAAAATCTTAAATCCGTTTGAGTTTCAATTAGACGAACTAAGTTTTAGTAGAGGAAATCCTTTCTTACAGCCACAATACACTGACAATTTTAAACTATCACATACGTATAAATATACTTTGACGACTAGTTTAAGTTACTCATATATTTCTGACTTTTTTGCACAAGTAACAGAAGCGGTTGGTGAAAACAGAAACTTTTTAAGTACGCGAAATGTGGCAGATCAGGAAGTATACAATCTAAGTATTTCCTATCCGTTTAAAGTGACCGATTGGTGGCGAGCGTACGCCAATGTATACGGTTCGTATAGTAAGTATACTGCAACAAATCCAGCATTTATTTCCATAGATCAAGAAACTTTTGGGTTTTATGCACAAAACACATTTTCACTGCCAAAAGACATCAAACTAGAAGTCAGCGGTTGGTATAGCAGTCCATCAATTTGGGGCGGAACGTATGAAACGAGAAGTTTAGGTTCGTTAAATATTGCTGTACAAAAATCATGGGGAAACTGGACAGGAAAAATAACACTCAATGATGCATTGTACACAATTCCGTGGCAAGGAATGACACAATTTGGAAATTTACAAATTGATGGTCGCGGAGGAAGTGACAGCAGGAATATCAACTTTTATGTTCGCTATGCGTTTGGAAACAGTGATGTAAAAAAGGCGAGAAAACGCGATGGAAGTTTGGAAGACGAAAAAGAGAGAATTGGAAATTAAGAATCTATAAACGTCACTTCGAGTGAAATTTCGCAGAAATTTTGTGTCGAGAAGTACTATGAAAAGTAATCTGTTTCTAAGTGCATTTCAGTGTATTTAGAAACAGATTGCCACAAGTTTTTTCAAAACTCTCGCAAAGACGTTTCAAATCAACAAAAAACAAATAACAAAAAACAAATCAACAAATCAACAAATCAACAAATTGACAAATCAACAAAGAAAAAAGAACAAACAAAAAAATCAACCTTTCGGGACTCTCAAAATCTTTTCCATTTTTCTGCCTCTAGCGAGTTCATCAATCAATTTATCTAAATAACGTGCTTTTCGGGTGAGTTCATTATCAATTTCTTCAATTCTGTAGCCGCAAATCACACCTTTAATCAAATGTGCATTTGGATGCAAAGTAGCTTCTTCAAAAAAGGTTTCAAAGGTAACTTTACGGTCAATCAGTTCTTGTATTTTTGCAGTATCAAAGCCTGTAAGCCACGTAATAACTTCATGTAATTCTGCTATGGTTCTTCCTTTCTTTTCCACTTTAGTGACATAATGCGGATAAACTGAAAAAAACTTCATCTCTACAACTCTTTTATTATGTGCGTCAGTAACTTTCATGGGGATTAATTTTATCTTAAAACTAACCGAATTCTGTTGTAAAACAAAATCATCTCGCTTTTTATTGTAATTTGCTTGCTACTTATACGAACCAACCTGTCAATACTTATACTTTCAAAATGAAAAACATTCAAACACTATATATCATACTCATCGGATTCATCTTAGTGTCTTGCGGACAAAAGGAAGTAAAAAAAGACGCGTATAAGTTAAAAGATGGCTCTTGGCAGGTAGCTTTAACGGTTCAAGATGCAAAAGAATTGCCATTTATCTTTACAACGACTGCAAGCGGAATTGAAATTCACAATGCAGCAGAACGCATTCCTATTACTGATATTACCATCAAAGACGATTCCATCACCATAAAAATGGACGTATACGAAGGTGTTTTAAAAGGAAAATTTACAGATGAAAACACTATTAAAGGTGAATTTATAAAAGTTTCATTAGACAGATATGTTCCATTTAAAGCTACTTTTGGCGAAACAAAACGTTTTCCAAATGCAAAAGGAGAAGCAAAAGCAACTATTACTGGAAATTGGGAAACTGTTTTTAGTCCAAACACAGAAGCCGATCGTTATATTGCTAAAGGAATCTTCAAGCAAAATGGAAACAAAGTTATAGGAACTTTTAGAACGACTACGGGCGATTACCGTTATTTGGAAGGAACAGTAAATGGCAATCAATTACAACTATCTGCGTTTGATGGCGCGCACGCTTTCCTATTCACGGCAACGGTGACAGATAGTACAATGATGGGCGAATTTCAATCGGGAAATCACTGGAAAGAACCATTTACTGCAAAACGTAACGAAACTTACGAATTGCCAGATGCAAAAAAATTAACATACATTAAAGAAGGATATGACGAGTTCAACTTTTCATTTCCAGACAGTTCAGGAAAAATGATTTCGTTATCCGATGAAAATCTAAAAGGAAACGTACGAATCGTTCAAATAATGGGAACTTGGTGTCCAAACTGTTTGGATGAATCAACTTACTATGCCAACTATGCAAAAAACAATCCGGATGTAAAATTTGTCGCTTTGGCATTTGAATATGCAAAAACAAAAGAAAAAGCATTCAATAGCATCAAACGTTTACAAAAACGACTCAACATTCCGTATCCAATCTTATTGGCACAATTTGGAACATCTGACAAGAAAAAAGCACAAGAAAAATTGCCCATGTTAAATCATGTATTATCCTATCCGACGACTATTTTTATAGACAAAAAAGGAAAAGTCCGACGCATTCATACAGGTTTTAATGGTCCTGCTACGGGAGACAAATATGTAGCGTTTACAAAAGACTTTGAAAACTTCGTTTCGGAGTTAAAAAACAAATAAAAAGTACGGTTTAAAAGCTTGATTAGTAAGGTATAAACGTAAAATTGCTTTTTTAGACAAAAAGCAACAATTTATTAACATAAAAATAGTAGTGTACTTGTTAAAACTGAGTATTTTTAAAGTGTAGAAAAAGAAACTATGCAAACAATATTCTTACGTACAAAAGCAAAAAATATAAATAGTTCATCAAAATAAATTAAAATGAAAGCGTCTTACTTCCATAAAGGAATTAAGGCGTTTTTTTTTGATGGAATAAAAAGCTTGTCTCTGTATAAATAAAAATATGTTGTGTGTCGTTTCAAACTAATAAATCAACCAAAATAATTCACATGAAGAAACTTTTACTCTGGCTATTTTTAGCCGTAAGTATTACTGCGTATGCGCAGATTCCATCGTATTACAATGATGTTAACTTATCTCAAACAGGAACTAGTTTAAAAGATGAACTTGCCACTAAAATTATTTCCACACACACAACCTTTTTATCCTATACTCCAGGTGTTTGGAGTGCTTTGCAACAATCGGATTTGAATCCGAGTAATAGCAATGAGGTACTCTTAATTTACGGTCACAATGACAATGATGGAAATTTAAAAACCGATAGAACTCGTGGAAAATTTGACAATGGTGGAAGCGTGGGCGACTGGAATAGAGAACATGTATTTGCAAAATCATTGGCGAATCCGGACTTAGGAACTTCTGGCGCTGGTGCAGATGCGCACAATTTACGTCCGTGTGACACACAACAAAACTCCACACGTAACAATCGTAAATTTGGTACAGGAAGTGGCGCAGCAGGATTTATCAACTCCAATGGCGATTGGTATCCTGGCGACGAATGGAAAGGAGATACTGCACGTATGATTCTGTTTATGTATTTGCGTTATGGAAACCGTTGTTTACCAACGTTTGTTGGAACAGGAAGTTCGGTAAGTAGTGACAATAATATGATTGACTTATTTTTACAATGGAATGCTGACGATCCTGTGTCTACATTTGAAGCTTCTCGTAACGATATCATTGCTGGGATTCAAGGAAACAGAAATCCGTTTATTGACAATCCTGCGTTTGCTACACAAATTTGGGGCGGACCACAAGCCGAAGACAAATTTGGAAATGGCGGCGGCGATCCTGGAGATGGCGGCGGTGATAATGGTGGCGGAAGCACAGACGATTTGTTCTTTTCAGAATATATTGAAGGTTCATCAAACAACAAAGCGTTGGAAATTGCTAACTTTACAGGAAGCAGCGTAAACTTATCGAGTTATACCATTAAAAAACAAACCAATGGCGCAGGAAGCTGGTCTTCACCTTACAGTTTATCTGGAAGTGTAAGCAATGGTAATGTGTATGTTGTAGCGCATAGTTCAGCAAATACAACCATTAGAAATCAAGCAGATGCAACTACGGCAACCGCAATTATTACGTTTAACGGAAATGATCCTGTTGGATTATTCAAAAATAATGTTCTAATTGATATCATTGGAAATTTCAATGGCGGAAGCTCCAATTTTGCACAAAATGTAACCTTACGAAGAAAAGCAAGTGTTACAAGTCCGAACACAAACTACACAGAAGCAGAATGGGACGAATTTGCAACGGACACTTCTTCTAATTTAGGTTCACATAGCGTAAATGGTGGTGGAAGTACAGGCGGAACCACAGGAAGTACAACCGTTTTACATGAAGGTTTCTTCGAATCTGGCTTAGATGGTTGGGTTGATGGTGGTGGCGATTGCTACCGTTACTCTGGAAGC
>NZ_JBGCDL010000252.1:0-6125 GCF_045105435.1 Kordia sp.
ATTGTGTTTTTTGGTTTAAAAGAAGACAAAGAAAATATTCACGCACAACAAACTATTGATTCGATCGGAAACGAATAAAATATATGCCAAAAACCTTAAAACATATCTTTTTTATCTTTTCCATTGCTGGAATGTTCTCTTCGGCACTTTGGGCAACAAATACCGTTACTGTTGATCCTTCGCCTGTACAACAAACACCAGTAAAGGAAGACACTTCTTACAAAGATCCTAAACAGTTTGATGACGATTTTAAAGAACGGTACAGCGATAGTGATTATGCATACGATTCAGAAGCAACAGAAAAAAATTGGATAGCAAGAATAATTGATTGGATTGAAACTACCGTACAAGATTGGTTTAACTTAGATACACAAGAACAAGCTTCTGATGTTGTAAAAGACATTATCAATATTTTTTATGTGCTTATCGTTATTTTGGTCGTTTTCTTTATTGCGCGAGCGCTAATGGATGGTGAAGGACGTTGGGTTTTTGGAAAACAATCAAACCGTCGCATGATCAACTATGAAGATGTAGAAACGGACATTCATGTTACAGATTTTGATCAGTTAATTGAGGAATCTATTACAAAAACAGATTATCGATTGGCTATTAGATATCAATATTTAAACATGTTAAAACAATTGAGCGCAGCAGAAATTATTGCGTTCGATCCTGAAAAAACAAACTTCGATTATACGTATGAAATCACTGATGACGCTGTACGCGAACAATTTCAGTACACTTCTTATTTATATGATTATGTTTGGTATGGCGAATTTGACATTGACAAATCGCAATACGAACAAGCCAAAGAATCATTTCGTGTTTTACTTAAAAATGTTGCCGCATGAGTAAAAGACTAAAAATATATCTCGGAATTTTAATTGCAATTCTAATTGCCGTGGTCGTTGTTGAACTTTCCAAACCAACACCACTAGATTGGCGCCAAACGTATAACGAACGACAAAAGAAACCATACGATTTAAAAGTATTTCACGAAGAATTGGCAACCATTTTATACAGTGGAAAAATTAAAAATGTGTACCGAACACCTTTTGAGTATTTTAGAGATCAATATGATTTTGATAGATACGAGTACAAAATTAGAGGAAGTTTCATTAGCATAACACCCGATTTTTTAGTCGATCCAGGATCTATACATGAACTGCTCGATTATGCTGCCGAAGGAAACATTATATTTATTTCTTCTAACGACATGCCTCGCTATTTAAGGGATTCCTTAGGTTTCTCAATAAAAAATGACCTCCGTTTTAAAAGTGAAACAACGCTGTCATTTGTAAACAGACGATTGCAGAATAACAAAGTAACCTTTAAAGAACGAATTCAAAATGTGCACTTTTCATCCATTGATACGTTGAGCACAACGGTTTTGGGTTATCAACAATTTAAAAATGATTCTACCCAAACAAAATATACCAATTTCATTCATGTTCCTATTGGGCAAGGTTCGTTTTTATTACATACGCAACCTACAGTATTTACAAATTTTCAATTGCTAAAGGACAATCAGTACAAATACACGGAAGGCATTTTAGCTTTCATTCCAAATGAAGATGTATTTTTTGATTCGCCCAATAAAATAGCAGAAGGCGAAATTGAAAATAGTGATTCAGAATTGCGTTTTATACTAGCACAACCTGCTTTGCGTTGGGCTTGGTATTTGGCACTGACTTTTTTGGCTATTTTTATACTATTCAACATTAAACGAAAGCAGCGATTTGTAAAAGTGATAAAACCTTTAGAAAATACCACAGTCGATTTTACCAAAACCATTGGAAATTTATACTATGAAACAAAAGATCATAAAAATGTAGCACATAAAAAAGTAACCTATTTCCTTGAATATTTGCGCACCGAATATTTTATGGATACACAAGTGCTTGATGAAGCATTTTGCAAACGTTTGCATCAAAAATCAGGGAAACCTTTAGAAGAAACGGAAAGACTCATTAAACTCGTTAAAATTTTAAAAAAGAAATTATTTTTTGATGAAAATGATGTCATTCGCATTACGGATGCTATTGAAAAATTCCGAAGAAAAGACAATTAAACTATTAATTTACAATACTAAACGCATACTATGGACTTTACAGGAGAACATAACGAACAAGAAAATCAGCCAGCTCAAGACGCGCCGTTGTCATTTACGAACAGAATTGATTTGACCGAATTACAAGATGGAATTCTTAAAATAAGACAAGAACTTTCAAAAGTAATTGTAGGTCAAAAAAGTATGATCGATATGTTAATTACAGCGTTGCTCGCCAAAGGACACGTACTTATTGAAGGTGTTCCTGGAGTTGCCAAAACCATTACGGCAAAACTGCTTGCCAAATCGCTCACAGTCGATTTTGGACGTATTCAGTTTACGCCCGATTTAATGCCAAGTGATATTTTGGGAACGTCCATTTTTGACATGAAAAAATCTGAATTCGAGTTTAAAAAAGGACCAGTATTTACCAATATGTTATTGATTGATGAAATTAATCGTGCACCAGCAAAAACACAAGCCGCCTTGTTTGAAGTGATGGAAGAACGACAAATTACCATGGATGGCACAAAATATACTTTAGACGCTCCATTTATGGTATTGGCAACGCAAAACCCTATTGAGCAAGAAGGTACGTATCGTTTGCCAGAAGCACAATTGGACCGTTTTCTGTTTAAAATAAACGTAGCATATCCAAATCTTGAAGAAGAAATAGAAATCATTTCACGAGAACATGATTTAAAAGAAACCAAAAAGGTGGATAAAATCACTTCGTTTTTAACCAAAGAACAAATTACAAAATACCAAGCGTTGGTAAATGATATTATTGTAGAACCGCATTTGTTAAAATACATTGCAGAAATCATCATCAACACACGAAGCAATCAATTTTTGTACATGGGCGCGTCTCCAAGAGCTTCCATTGCCATTTTAAAAGCTTCCAAAGCGTATGCAGCTATGAGTGGGCGCGATTTTGTAACGCCAGAAGATATTAAGCAAGTAGCGATTCCTGTATTGCGACACCGAATCATCATTACGCCAGAGCGCGAAATGGAAGGAATGACGTCAAAACAAATCATCAATCAAATCATACAAACTATTGAGATTCCTCGATAATAAATCGTTTTAAAAACAACTAACTAGTGCAAGTCATCAAAGATTTTTTTAAGTCCTTATATATCCAAGATCGTTTCTTTTACGTATGTTTTGGAATCGTCGCGTGTTTTATATTGAGCTTTATTTTTCCGAAATTCTTTTTTATCTCTAAGTTGTTATTACTCATATTTATCACCTTTGCCCTACTCGATATTTTTATCCTTTACAAAACAAAAACAGGCGTTTTAGGGAAACGACAAGTACCTGATAAGTTTTCAAATGGTGATGCGAATGAAATTTTTTTACGATTAGAAAATTACTATACATTTCCAATTTTCACAAAAATTATTGACGAAATCCCGGAACAATTTCAAGTCCGCGATTTTTCTATTGAAAAGAAAATTGCTGCTTCAAGTGTCATCGAACTAAAATATAAATTACGTCCAACTGCACGTGGCGAATATACTTTTGGAAAACTAAACGTGTATGCAAGTACTTTATTAGGATTGGTTTCGCGTCGTTTTTCTTTCGATAACAAAGCAATGGTGCCAACGTATCCTGCTTTTTTACAGCTAAAAAAATATGATTTGTTAGCGATTGGAAACAACTTAACGATGTACGGAATTAAAAAAATTCGTCGCATCGGACATACAATGGAGTTTGAACAGATTAAAGAATATGTAATTGGAGACGATTTGCGTACTATTAACTGGAAAGCAACGGCAAAACAGCGACAGTTGATGGTGAATCAGTACCAAGACGAGAAATCGCAACCTGTGTATTCTGTGATTGATAAAGGGCGTATGATGAAAATGCCTTTTGATGAATTGAGTCTGCTCGATTATGCCATCAACGCAACGTTGGTGATGAGTAATGTTGTGTTGAAAAAGCAAGACAAAGCCGGCATGTTCAGTTTTTCAAAAAAGGTAGATAATATGGTGATTGCTGAAAAGCGAAGTTCACAAATGAACCTCATCTTAGAAGCGTTGTATAATGTAAAAACGGACTTTTACGAATCTGATTTTGGGAGATTGTACGCAAATATCAAGCAAAATATAAAACACCGTAGTTTGCTATTATTGTACACAAACTTTGAAACGGTAGAAGCACTCAACCGACAATTGCCGTATTTAAAAGGAATTGCCAAAAGTCATTTATTAGTCGTGGTTTTCTTTAAAAACACGGAACTGAATCAGCTTATTGAAAACGATGCAGCCACCATTCAAGAAGCGTATGACAAGGTAATTGCCGAAAAATTCTCCTTCGAAAAACGCTTGATTGTCAACGAACTCAAAAAATACGGTATTCATTCTATTCTCACGACTCCAGAGAATTTGACAATTGATGCTATTAATAAGTATTTGGAGATGAAGGCTCGTGGGTTGGTTTAGGGTTTTAATAAAATATAACTATCCTTGAATCCAAAAATCAATTCCAGCATTTTTATGTGCAATCTCAAAATTATTTTCAGATTTCCGACACACATCAAGTAGCTTTCTTGAAATTTTCGTATAATTTGGAGTGCCAAATATATTTCGACTATCAATATTCCAACCTAGATTAATTAAATATAAAACACTTCTCCAACCTAAGTCAGAATTAATATCAGGTTTGATTTTATTTTCATTATCGTATTTACAAAATTTTTCATAAGTGTGAACCATTTCCATAAGAAAGTAGGTTTTAATTAAGATTCATTATCAGTCAAAAACATGATCATTTAAAAAAGTCTTTTTTGGTTTGCCTTTTTGGTCAAAAAATATTGTGACTCATTACATAATAAGGCTATTCTGTAATTCTATTTTTTATTCTTACAATAGATTCATCAAACCAACTCATTAGTTTTTTTATATGAACTAAATCTATGAACATTTCATCTTTTTTAATTGGAACTGCATACCTAAAGGTAGTTCCATATGGATCAAAATCATCGAAAGCTAAAATCAAATTTTCAAACCATTTTGAAGGATCTACTTTCACTTTTTTCACAAGAAGCTCTCTAACGATTTCATATAATAGTTTTAAGTTATGTGTTTCTTTTTCTTTTTTTATAAGTGACTTTAGATATAGTTCTGTTGCATGTCTGTAATTGTAAATCACTGGATAAATAATACCTCTTTCAGTTTCATCTTCAATTCCAATATTTATAAGTAAATCTCCTGCTTTTTTATACGATTTAGCAAGCATTAATATATCTGAACATTCAGCCATCCCACCTATCATCCAAACATTTGTATCTATTAATTCATTTGAAAATTCTCTAAAAATTGGTTTTGCTTCTGTTGAAATTTCAGAGTAAGGGTATTCAAAATGTTCATACGAGTTTAATCCATAACTAATATTTTTATAGTCAGGTTCTTCTTCCCAATACATGTATATATAACTTAAAGCATAAATGTCATTAACAGTAAACTCTCTTATTGTACCTTTTTCTGGGTTTGCATTCGGATTTAAGTATTCCCTGAAATGATAAGACATCTCCTTTATTACCTGTTTTTCTATTTCTAACATCTTCGCAACCTCAGCGACCCCATATTTTAATTTATAATTCATCATTTTACTCCAATTCACTTTTTCTTAAACAAAATATACTAATGGCATAACAATTTTGTAGCATAATCGAATCTTTTTATACAATAATCTACTTTAAAAGTAAAACAAAGATTACACATATACAATGTGGTTTCCCGTAATCACTTATAAAAAAACACCTAAACTACATGTTCTTGCAATTTAGGTGTTGTTGAAATTGTGAATATTTTAATGAATCGCCGAATAGATAAATAGCTTCCAAAAATTATTTAGAAGCTATTTTTTTCTGACCCAATCTTAATTCTTTCAATACGCTCACTTCTTTAATTTCATTAATAAATATGAAAACCGCATCGCAGTAGATTTTGCGCTTTGTTCATTTGTTGACACGCCTCCATGACCGCCTTCAATATTTTCATAATAATAGATTGGATAGCCCATATCCATCATTTTTGCTGCCATTTTTCTAGCATGCGCTGGATGTACA
>NZ_JBGCDL010000253.1:0-10930 GCF_045105435.1 Kordia sp.
TCCCACAACAAATAGGATCATTTTGGATATCCTGATAAAAGTAGGAACATGTATGATGGTAAACGGAATTGTGATTTATAAACTTCGCATGATTCCTGCTATCAACGATTGGATTGCTAGTAAAATAGGAGTGAAGTAAAACTATTCTTCTGGATCACCATATTTAAAAACCTTTGCAGATGACGGTAAAGTTGTCTTGTTGCCGCCTTGGTGCCTACCTTTTGTCGTTTCATTATATTTCCTCACATCGACACTCATTCCTCTGTTTTTCGTAGTATAATTTCCTGTTACGCTTGGTTCGGCTTTCATTTGAGCTTTCATACTTGTTATACCAGCTGTTCTTGCTGCGACTACTCTTCGGTGATCTTCGGTAAATAAAGTCAGTTGTCGTTTATTGCGTTTTTGAAGTGGATTAGTTCGCTCCCATTTTCGTCTTGGAAGTTCAATAGCACTCACCTTTATAGTAGGAGTTTTGTCTATATAAGAAGGGTTTTCTTTTAGTTTTTCAACCAAATCCATCATTTCTGAATCGTCACTGAATTTTCCACTGATACCAGCATGCATTGTTCTTATTCTTGCTGGATTGATTTTAAAAATTCCTCCTGGTTTTACTTTTTGTATAATTCGTCTAACTTCACTTGAAGTGTAAGGATTTGTAGTTTTAGATTTGAATGTCACTGAGAATCCTCTTCTTTCTTCCATTGGAATTGATCGTTCTACGCCTTGCATTTTTGCCAATCGACCTGCCTTTCTGTTATGTTTGGATCTTTTTCCTCTGTCAAACTGTATAGGCGCATTGACTGAAGTTTGAAAAGTATCAGTATTTTTTTTAGTTTGTAACTGTCTTACTTTTGAGTTCGTATTATTTTTTTGCTGAAGTTTTCTTTGTACGCTTGCTTCGGGTCTATTGTCAACCAAAGAAAAACCTGAAGTAGTTCTACTTTTATTTTGTACTGTAGAACTAGCAGAATCGCTAGTTTTATGATGTTTAGGTTTAAGCAGTTTTTCGTACATAACTCATTTTGTGTTGATTTGCACTTCTAAAGCTATAAGAACTTTCGCTAAAATCAAAATTATCTCTTGCTATTTCTTTAATAATTTGGTCATGTGATTCAGTAATTCAATACCTTTTGGTCTTACAATCGTTTTGTTTTTGACGAAATTGAATGCTAAAATCGTTATTTTTGTATAAAAAAAAGCCATGAAAACTATTGAAAAAGCAAAACTAAGTTCCAACGTTTCTACTACAACTGAACGTACTTCTTTATATGACATCGCGATTAATGATTTACACGGGAATCCAATGTCACTTTCTCAGTTTAAAGGGAAAAAAATATTGTTTGTGAATGTGGCTTCTAAATGCGGATTCACAAAACAATACAAAGAATTGCAGGAGTTGAGTGATACGTATAAAGAGCAATTGGTCATAATTGGTTCGCCTTGCAATCAGTTTGGGCGACAAGAACCTGGCGATGCAACGCAGATTCAAGAGTTTTGCCAACTGAATTTTGGTGTTACATTTCCGCTTACGGAGAAGTTAGATGTAAAAGGGAAAAATCAACATCCTTTATATGAATGGCTGACTTCAAAAGCGCTCAATGGTAAAAAACGCTCGAGTGTAAAATGGAATTTCCAAAAATATATCGTTGATGAAAATGGTGAATTGCTCAATTATTATTACTCACTTACGAAACCGATGAGTGCTAAGATTACGAAGTATTTATAGTTTTTTTGAAGAAATAGGTTACTTAATTTTTTTAATAGTGCTTTTATAAATGTCATCATAATCGTCACTAATAAATTTTGACTCTTGAACGTATGTTTCACCATCAATACTCACGATATGAACCATTAAATCGTATGTAGGCATATTTTTTGGTCTCGATTTCCAAAATGCCTCATTACCTTCTAAAAACTTGAGCCGATAACTGCAATCGTCTATCCAAGTAATTTGTAGTTTGATTTCTTTTCCAGCAAATTGTTCTGTTTGGATAGAATCATTTCGCTGAATACTTGCTTTAATAATACCGTCTTCTATATTAACAAATTCTCCAGTTTTGAATTTTTTACACTTGTTCTGCGCATACGAAAATGTACACACAAACGCTAGAAGGCAAAAAGTAATGATATTTTTCATGAATAATTTTAAAAGTTGCTCGGTTTGTTTTTCTAAAAGGATTCTGGATTTCAAAGATCAAAGATCAAAGACCTAAAACCTATAAGTGCTTTATATTTCAATCTCTCTGAATCGTTTCAATAGAAGTTTTAATTCCTTTTATAAGTGACGAACTAAATCCTTGGTGTTCCATTTCGTTCAATCCGGCAATAGTGCAACCTTTTGGAGTAGTTACTTTGTCAATTTCTTCTTCGGGATGATTTCCATTTTGCAGCAATAATTCACTTGCACCTTTTACAGTTTGCGATGCAATTTTGGTAGCAGTTTTGGCGTCAAATCCAATTTCAATTCCGCCTTGAATCATCGCGCGGATAAAACGCAATACATACGCAATTCCGCATGCACCTAAAACGGTTGCAGCATCCATCAGGCTTTCATCTATTTCAATAGTTTCACCCAAAGCATCAAAAATAAACTGTGCCTTTTTTATATTTTCTGCGGAAGCGTTATGAGACGCCAAACACGTAAGTGATTCGCCAATTGCCGCTGCCGTATTTGGCATAGCACGTACAATTTGCACATTGTTTGCAACACAGTTTGAAAGTTGCGCTAATGAAAAATCGCTGATTACAGAAATGATTAAATGTTCTGCCGTAATATGCGGAGCAAGTTCTTTAAGAACGCTTTCTATTCGATACGGTTTTAGCGCAAAAATTAAAATTTTAGACTGCTTAACAGCTAAAATATTGTCGGAAGTTGTGTGTACGCCTTTCGATTTTAAATCAGCTAAAAGCTCCACTTTTGTGCGTGTTACATAAATTTGCGAAGGATTATTATGTTGTTTTAACAATCCTTGCGCAATAGATTTTCCTAAGTTTCCGCCGCCAATAATGGCAATTGTATCTTGATTCATGCTAATATTTATAAACCATTGCGTTGATGTTCATTCCTGCACCAACACTAGCAAACATAATAATGTCGCCTTTTTGTATATCTTGATTTTCAACTTGTCCTTTTGTAACCATATCAAATAAAGTTGGAATTGTAGCTACAGAGCTATTTCCTAAGTTGTGAATGGTCATTGGCATAATACTGTCTGGCGCTTCTTTGTCATACAAACTGTAAAAACGTTCAATAATGGCTTCATCCATCTTTTCATTGGCTTGATGAATAAATATTTTCTTTAAATCATCAATAGCAACGCCGCTTTTGTCTAAACATGCTTTCATAGCAGAAGGTACATTTGTCAATGCAAACTCGTATATTTTACGGCCATACATTTTTATATAGCGTGTATCATTGCACAACTCTGGATTGTTTGATTTTCCAAAGTATAAATAATGTGCTTCATCATAAGAATGTGTTGCCGTTTCATGTGAAATAATACCACAATCTTCAGTTGTAGCTTCAATGATAGTTGCACCAGCACCATCAGAATAAATCATAGAATCACGGTCGTGTACATCTACAACTCTTGATAATGTTTCCGAACCAATAACGAGGCATTTTTTTGCAATTCCTGCTTTGATAAATGCATACGCTTGTATCATACCTTCCAGCCAACCTGGACAACCAAATACAACGTCATAGGCTACACATTTTGGGTTTTTTATACGCAAGTTGTGTTTTACTCTACTCGCCAAACTCGGTACCATGTCACTTTGAATGGTTTTGTGTTTAACATCACCAAAATTATGTGCGAAAATGATATAATCTAACGTTTCTGGATCAATATTGGCGTTGGCAATTGCTTTTTCAGCAGCAAAAAAACCTAAGTCTGAAGAAGAATGATGAGTTTCTGCATATCTGCGTTCATCAATTCCTGTAATAGACTGGAATTTTTTTATAATAATTTCTGTGTTTTGCTTAAAAGGGCTACCATCTTCATTTAAAAATTGGTGTTCAAGGAAAGCTTCATTGATTTCAACTTCAGAGGGAATATAACATCCTGTCCCAGTTATTTTCACTTTCATACAGTCATAGGTTTTTTGGGATTATAAGCTACTAAATTAACGATAATAGGCTTTTAATTATTTAGCGGATGCTTCAAAATTAACATTTTTGAGGATAATGCACTCAAACGTTAAGGTTTTAAGGAATTCGTAAAATAAATCCCTTAAAACTGATAATTCTCTAAAAAAAGAGGTGCGTTAAACTCGAAAAAAAGGAGCGTTTGTTTTAAACGCTCCTTGTATTTTTAGTTGTAAGATTTATTGTGCTTCTGCATACGCTTCAATTGGCGCACATGTACATATTAAGTTTCTATCTCCATACGCATCATCTACTCTACGAACTGATGGCCAAAATTTATTGTCGGAAACAAATGGTAATGGAAATGCTGCTTTTTGGCGTGAGTATGGAAGATTCCATTCGTCCGCTGTAAGCATGCCAAGTGTGTGCGGTGCATTTTTCATTATATTGTTTGTGTCATCTGCATTTGCTTCTGAAATTTCTCCAAAAATTGCTAACATCGCATCACAGAATCTATCTAATTCAGATACATTTTCACTTTCCGTAGGCTCAATCATTATTGTTCCTGCTACTGGGAATGATACTGTTGGCGCGTGGAAACCGTAATCCATCAAACGTTTTGCAATATCCGTTACTTCAATTCCGTGTTGTTTGAAAGGTCGGCAATCAATAATCATTTCATGCGCACAACGTCCACGTTTGTTTGTGTATAAGATCTCAAATTGACCTTCTAAACGACCTTTGATATAGTTTGCATTTAATATTGCGTATTCCGTTGCTTCTGTCAATCCTCTTGAACCTAGCATTGCAATGTATCCGTACGATATTAAACAAACCAAAGCACTTCCCCAAGGAGCTGAAGAAATTGCCGTGATGGCTTTTTCTCCTCCAGTTTTAATGATTGGATTGCTTGGTAAAAAAGGTGTTAAGTGTGCAGCTACACAAATTGGTCCTACACCTGGTCCACCACCACCATGTGGAATGGCAAATGTTTTGTGTAGGTTTAAGTGACAAACATCAGCGCCGATTGTAGCAGGATTTGTCAATCCTACTTGTGCGTTCATGTTGGCGCCATCCATATATACTTGTCCACCATTGTCGTGGATAATTTGAGTAATTTCTTTGATGGTAGCTTCAAAAACTCCATGTGTTGATGGATACGTTACCATTAAAGCAGCAAGATTGTCTTTGTGTAATAATGCTTTTTCACGTAAATCATCTACATCAATATTTCCGTCTTCGGAAGTTTTTGTTACGACAACTTTCATTCCTGCCATGACTGCACTTGCTGGATTTGTTCCGTGTGCAGATGCTGGAATTAAACAGATGTTTCTGTGTGAATCATTTCTTGACTCGTGATAGGCTCTAATGACCATTAATCCTGCAAATTCTCCTTGTGCACCAGAATTTGGTTGCAATGAAGTTCCTGCAAATCCTGTAATGACATTCAATTGGTGTTCTAATTCTTTTAGTAAAATTTGATAACCTTCAGCTTGATCTACAGGGACAAATGGGTGAATGTTATTCCACTGAGCTGAACTTAGCGATAACATTTCCGCCGCAGCGTTTAATTTCATCGTACACGAACCTAAAGCAATCATTGAATGGTTTAATGATAAATCTTTACGCTCTAATTTTTTGATGTAACGCATCATTTCCGTTTCCGAATGATAGCTATTGAATACAGCTTCTTCCATAAACGTGGTTTCACGAACTAAGGAAGGCAATATTTTTGATACGTCTGAACTTGTTATTTCGATGGTTTCTTTTTCTACAGAAGCCGCAAAGATGAACGCAATATCATTCAAATCGCGAGTTGTTGTAGCTTCATTGATAGAAATTGCAACCGTTTCTTCGTCGATATATAAAAAGTTGACTTCGTTTTGCTCAGCAATTTCTTTGATTTTAGCAGCATTTGCTTTTACAACAATAGTATCAAAGAATGCTGTATTTGTTTGCTCAAAGCCTAGTTTTTCTAGTGTGTTTGCAATGTCAACTGCTTTTGAGTGTACTTTGTTTGCAATATAGCGCAATCCATTTGGACCGTGATATACAGCATACATTCCTGCCATAACCGCAAGTAATACTTGTGCTGTACAGATATTAGACGTTGCTTTGTCTCTTTTGATGTGTTGTTCACGCGTTTGTAATGCCATACGCAATGCACGATTTCCGTCAGTATCTTTCGTAATTCCGATGATACGACCTGGAATGCTACGTTTGTATGCTTCTTTGGTTGCAAAGAAACCTGCGTGCGGACCTCCATAACCTAAAGGAATTCCGAAACGTTGCGTAGTTCCTACCACGACATCAACTCCGAAGCTTCCTGGCGATTCTAATAATACCAAACTTAAAATATCGGCAGCAACAGCTACTTTAATTTCGTTTTCGTTTGCTTTTTTTGTGAACGCTTTATAATCAAAAATTTGTCCGTATTTCCCAGGATACTGTAGTAAAGCACCAAAGTATTCTGTGGAGAAGTCAAATTCTTCGTGATTTCCAAAAACCAATTCAATTCCAATAGGAATGGCACGTGTTTTTAGCAATGAAATGGTTTGTGGTAATACTTCATCAGATACAAAAAACTTAGCAACATTTGCTTTTTTCTGTGCTCTTGAGCGTACACCAAATAACATTGTCATGGCTTCCGCCGCAGCGGTACTTTCATCTAATAGTGAAGCATTGGCAAGTTCCATACCTGTCAATTCGGTCACTACCGTTTGAAAGTTTAACAATGCTTCCAATCTTCCTTGTGCAATTTCAGCTTGGTATGGCGTGTAGGCTGTATACCAACCTGGATTTTCAAATATATTACGTTGAATTACAGGAGGCGTTACCGCTTCATGATATCCTAATCCGATATACGATTTAAAAATTTTATTGTGACCAGCAAGATGTTGCATGTGCGATAAAAATTCGTTTTCACTCAATCCTTCCGGAAGTGCAAGTGCTTCTTGTAAACGAATTCCATCGGGAATGGTTTCATCAATGAGTTGTTCAAGAGAATCAACTCCGATAGTTTGTAACATATATGGAACATCTTTTGCGCGAGTTCCATTGTGTCTCAATGAAAAAGAATCAGTTTTCATCAGCTATAATTTTTTCTTTTTTTATAGTTGTGTTTATGGCATGCAAAAATACAATTAAAAAATCACTTCTTTATAATTTTATGGGATCGTGAATTCATAAAGTTTTTAACCAAAAAGCAGGGTTATGAACAGTTTCGCTATTTTTGTGTGATGGATGTTTTAAAAAAGCTCTTTAATTTTTATTTAGATAGTAGTATTCACATAGGATTTAGTGTGTATGCTTTGACCTATTGTACGCTGCTTTTATTTGATTTGCATTATGCGGAAGCTATTTTATATTTCACATTTTACGGTACTATTGTGACATATAATTTTATTAAGTATGGAAGTTCGGCAAAAAAATACTTTTTTGTAGCTACTAAGTATATGAAATTAATTCAGTTATTGAGTTTTGTTTGTTTCGTTTTGGCGGCTTATTATGCGTATCAATTAGAGTTTAAAACCTTATTGGTTGCAGTAGGTTTGTGCTTGTTATCATCTTTATATATTATTCCATTTTTACCCAAACAGAAAAATTTTAGAATGTTGACAGGTTTTAAGATTTCGATTGTTGCTTTGTGTTGGACAGGCGTTACAGTCCTTTTACCAATTGTAAATGCTGATTTTCCACTTGCAGATACAAATGTAATGTTGGTCGCTTTGCAACGTTTTGTTTTGGTATTGATTTTAATGATTCCGTTTGAAATTGGCGATTTGTCTTATGACGCTGCTGCTTTGGGAACATTGCCACAGCGTATTGGAATTCGTCGTACAAAACAGCTTGCCTATTTGTGGATAGTATTGTTTTTAGTTTTAGAATACTTTAATAGAGATTCGTTTTCCAACGCTTTTTTTATGACCGTGGGAATTAGTTTGTTACTCGTATTCTTTATTTGGGAATCGCGCATAAAAAAATCGAAATACTTTACCTCTTTTTGGGTGGAAAGTATTCCGATTGTATGGTTTTTACTATTGTTACTTGTGCGTAACTAGTGTTTATTCATTTCTTCTTGCAGTTTGCGCTGCATTTCTTCTTTCTTTTCTTGTTTAATGGTGTCTATTTTCGATTTGTCAATAAGCTGCGATAGTTTCGCGTTTTTACTTGAATATGCTCTTGTAATATGACACCAAGAAAGTCTCAATTTGAGTTTTGTAATTTCCCAAAAACCAGCTTCTCCATATTGCGATTTGTCGCAGATGTGTTTGGCTTCTTCACAGGAAATGAAAAATTTATTTTTTGTACTCATTACTTTATTATTAATACCAGTTCTGTTCGAGGCATCCAGAAAGTGCGGTTCTCGCTCTGTGGATAATAACCCAAAGGTTAGACGCGGTTATATTTAATTCATTACAAATAGTTTCGGTGTCGTATCCTAAAATGGTTTTCATTTTAAAAATGGCTGCTTGCTTTTCGGGAAGTTTGTCGAGGCAATCTTCAATAGCAAGTCCGAGTTCTTCGTTTTGTATTTGGTCTTCCGCGTTTTTATCGTAATTATCCGCTACACGTTCTTCCAGCCAATCGCCTTCAGATTCTGTATCAGAATTGTAATTTATTCTAACTTCCGCTTGTCCTTTTTTAGAGTTTATTTTGCGATAATAATCAATGATTTTTCGTTTCAAAATAGAAATCAACCATGTTCGTTCAGAAGCTTCTCCTTTGAAATTCGCCATTGATTTTAATCCTGCAAAAAACGTTTCTTGGACTAAGTCTTGCGCAGTTTCTCTATCTTTTACTCTTACAATTGTGTAATTGTAAAGGTAATCCGCATAGAGCGTAATCCAGGTGTTAGGATCAAGTTTGTGATTTGGCATTGATGGTCTAAATTATTTTTTCAAAAGTAAATGATAATTGTTAGAATAAAAAATCATTCTTTTGGCTATCAGGAATTAAGCAGTTTTGTTACTGGTTGCTTGTTGCTGCTTGTTCGTTATTCGTGGAGTTGTTCAGTTGAAATTTCTCGATAACTTTTACATTTACCATTTAAAATTTACCATTGATTATTTTTGTCACGAATGATGATTTTTTCTTTGTTCTCTATTTGTTGTTAAGTTTTTGAAAATGAGAAACTTTATTGTTTTTAGGCTCTTCTCGATACTAAATTTCTTGGGAAATTTCACTCGAAGTGACGGTATTTTTGTTCGTTTTTTGTTATTCGTGGAGTTGTTCAGTTGAAATTTCTCGATAACTTTTACATTTTACATTTTACATTTTACATTTACCATTTTCAAATCATCAAATCACCAAATTGACAAATCTGCAAATTACCACATTATCAAAATTCCGCACGTTGTTTAATATGCTGATTCCGTTCACGTAGAAATGTTGTGAGGTATGATTTTAGAATGAAGTAGTTGAAAATTTTACCAAATATACCATACGGAACTTCGTAGCTTAAGTTGTCAATCATTTCGGTACCGTTTTCTTTTTCTTTGAACATGTGTTCATGATGAAAACTTTTAAACACACCTTTTGCCATTTCATCTACAAAGTATGTTGGCGATTCCATGGCGGAAATGATACTTGTATGTTGTAAATAAACACCAAAATGTTTTGCACGCCATGTAACTGTTTCTCCCAATTCAATTTTCCCAGAAGTGCGTCCAGCAATCGCTTTTTCACGTGTGTTGTTTGTGGAAGCTTCATGCTCAGAAATATCTCTGGAAAGATCAAAAACCAATTCAATTGGCGCATTAATTTGTGTTTTTAACTGTATTGTTGTCATTTAAAATTTATCCGATTTTTTACCCAACTCTTCTTCTGCACCAACTGGAGAATATCCTTTTTCAATAACCAAATCGTTAATTTTTTCCCAACTCATATATTTTTCCCGCTTGATTTCTGTAGTTTTTAAATAGTTCATGTATGCAACCATTTTTGCAAATATATCTTCAACTTCTGTTTGTGTAATTTCAGAAATCGGTTTTAGTGGCACTAATTCTGATGTAGCATATAATATAGACGTTTCTAGTTTTCTTTTACCAGCTTTTCTATACACCTCTTGAAGTTTTATTCTATTGTTTTTTATTTTAGTAATGATTACTTGCTTTTCTTCAGCTTCACGATTTTTATGATTGTATCTTTTTCCTTTTAAAATGTATGTTTTAGTATTTTTATCAATAACTGAATCGGTTAAAACTTTATAACTGAATCTCGGTATTTCATTACATTTTTGAAAATCATCACAATCAGAAATATATACAGAATCTTGTACTTGTTTGAGTAGTTTGACTTCACCTTTTGCGATAAAGTAATATTCCTGATCAAATAGCATGGTTTGCGCATTGGCGTACAAAACTCCAGCAAAAAAAATGAGTAGTATTAGTTTTATAGGTTTCATGATGTAACGTTCTATGTTTTGTTGAAAATAATAATTTATTCAAAATCAATTACTTATGTCTTTAGGCTAGTGTTTTTTTCGGTTCAACCGTAATTTCCGAACCTTCCATGACAAATACAGAATCTGGTGTTTGTGTGGTTAAATGTGCAAATTTTTTACCGTAATTCAATTCAAAATCTACATTTACTGTAAATTCATCTACTTTGTAATATAACCATTTTGGATGCGTTACTTCGTATTCAAATGTTTTGTTTTTGTTGTATTGAGTATAGCCAAAATAGTGTTCTGAAATAAATTCGATTTCTGAATTTAGCGGAAAAGGTTTCGGATTGTTATTCGCTTTTATGGCAATCGATTGTTCTTTTTGTTGGTGCGTCCACGTGTATGAAATGTCTATTGTTTTTGGAGTTATGTTCCAACTGTGCGACATTGGTCGT
>NZ_JBGCDL010000254.1:0-14539 GCF_045105435.1 Kordia sp.
TTTTACTTCACTCCTATTTTACTAGCAATCCAATCGTTGATAGCAGGAATCATGCGAAGTTTATAAATCACAATTCCGTTTACCATCATACATGTTCCTACTTTTATCAGGATATCCAAAATGATCCTATTTGTTGTGGGAATGTTGTGTAATAAACTCACGCTTCCCACAAATGAAAGCAGTAGCCAAATATGTTTTTGGGTAAATGGCTGAATTTTATATTTTGAATAGATAAAAATCAGCTTCACGGTATTGTACAACGTCATGGAAATCAACGTGGCATAAGCTGCACCTTCAATTCCCCAATTCAGATATTTGATAAAATACACATTCAACGAAATATTCAACACCACCAAAATAGCAATGGCAACCATATTGAAACGGAAGTATTTTGAGTATAAAAGTATGTGCGAATTGAACGAAGTTGTCATATCAACAACCACATTAAAGCTCAGAATTAAAATCACAGGAATGGTATCGAGTAAGTTTTCGCGTGTTGGTAAAATGGAAAATAAATCATCTACACCTAAAAAGATACAACAGAGTAAAAATCCGCCAATAGCAAATAACAATTTAGACACTTCTTGATACTTTTTCCCTAACGAAGAAATAGCATCTTTTGCAATATATTCTGTGATGATCGGACTGTAAATGGTATACAATCCAATTGCAGGAATCGCCAATGTTGCCGCCAAGACCACACCAATACTATACGTCCCGTTGGCTGTCATAGCATTGCCGCCTTCAATTAAATTTGGCACCATAATTCCGTCAATCTTAAACGCTAATAACGAACCTAGAATGCTAAAAAATGCAAAGAGACTGTATTTTGCATATTCCTTTTTAAAAGAACGATCAAACACTTTTTTGGGTGAAAAATTGAACTGAATATTCGCTACTTTTTTCACGTACCAAAGCGCAATCATCATCATAACTACAAAACAAAGTACATAAATGTTTTTCCCTGTTTCTATAGAAATATGATTTGCTAAATAGAGTAAAAATATAGTTGGAAAGAAAACTTTAATTGAAAAACGTTCCAACACGGTCGGAATCGCAATTTTTTTATAGTTAGACGCTTGTCGTTTGCAAACGTCCATAATCGCGAAAGCAAAACCGACAATGACCGAATATTCTATATAATCAAAGGCGTGAAAATCTGTGAACAGACTCGAAAACGAACTTGCCAACAATAAAAATATCGTAGAAAACAACACACTATTTACAACCACAACGAGTAATGTGGTTGAAAAAAAGATGTTGCGCTTTTCAGCAGATGCTTTAAATCGCGGAAAATAATTTACTAGTGATTGTGAAGTTCCAAATACAAAAAATGCCATCAGAATTTGTGCGCCATCAAAAATATAGCGCATAATTCCTAAAAACTCCTTGTCATTTGGGTAAATAAAAAGCGTAGACACAATTCCGATAGCGGCACCAACATAGTTGATGATACTAAATTTAAGCGTTTGTGACGATACTTCTTTTTGGTGTTTTTCCAATCGTGCAGTTATTATAGAAACAAATGTACGGATTTTTGGGTTTGGTTGGTTTATAGCTTTACTCTTGCGAGTTTATTATTGGTAGCTTTTAGTAAATCGTTTTCTCCATTTACTTCAAAACAAAACTCATAGACTAATTTACTTTTCAACTTCTAAAATTATATATCAAAACAGTTATTGCTTCTATAAAATATAGAGGTTCGCCATTCTTTATGATTGATTGGTCCTAAACCATGAAAGTCAATTTTTCTAAATCCGTTGTTTTTAAAATGCTCGTATCCTTCAGCATATTCATCTCGGTCGGAATTATCCCAAATAACAACACCGTCATCTTTTAAGGCTTTAATACATTTCTTTGCACATTCTACCCTATCTCTACCATCAATTACTATAATGTCAAATTCATTGGTGAACTCCAGTATTTTATCACTATACCCATCTTTTAAGGGAATGTACTTGTAATCGACATTGTCTAATGAACGGATTTCATTTATTTTTTGATCAAAGAACCCTTTATCGTGTTCTACAGAGCATAAACTTTTTACTTTTGATGCAAACCAAAGTGTAGAATTTCCGCTTCCATACTCAAAAACCTTAAATGATGTGTTTTCTAATTTTTGATTGATAAAATGGATTGATGCATACGTAAACCAAGGTAATGGTAAATTGTTTTTATCAACGGGAGCTAGTAAAAATCTACTTAAAAACCATCCTTTCGGCATTAAGTAATTTTTAGAGAAAAAGTACAGCTCTAACAACTTGGCTGTGTATTTATATTTGCGTAATATCTTTTTTATGAATTTCATCAGTAGAGATAAAAATTGTTGGTGAAATTTTACATTACAATATTAGTGTTTTATTTTTCCTTTTAAAGTGTTTTTAGGTTTTTGATTACAAAACTATGAAATTAATAGACATACGCCTGTAACATTATCTTCTCAAAGTAATATTTGTATTATATACAAGTTTTTGATTGTTTTCTGTGTAATGTATGGCTATCCAATAATCACTTGATGGAAGTGCTTGCCCATTATAGCTTCCATCCCATTGCGGATAGTTAGGTGTTAGTATCGTCAGTAATTTTCCGTAACGATTGTATATATACACCAAATAATCACATCCTTGAACGTCTTCTAGGTACCAAGTATCATTAAAGCTATCGTTATTTGGTGTGAAAAAATTGCGAATTCTAAAACACCTTTCAGTTTCAGCTTCATCTTCACAAAGTAATTCAGCTACTGAAAACATGGCAACACATTCTAGATTATTTTGTTCAATAGTTATGTTCGTGTATAGACCGAAATCTAAATTTTCAATAACTATATTTCCTTGATCATCTGCAAGTATTGACAACATATTAGGTATCGAATTCAATTCATAAGAAACTGTATAAATAGTGTTTGGAATGGCTCCCTGAAAAATTATACTTCCATCGTTGATATCACATGAACTCGGATTCATCGTTAGTAATGATAGATTAAATACTGGATCTTCTATTAGAATTGCACCTAGATTAATGATACAACTTGTGGCAGTTTCTTCAATTATAATCGATGTATAGTTTCCTGCTTGCAAGTTGTTAATTTCTATATCTCCAGAAGCATTTGATGTGACTGTAATCGTTTCTGTAGTTCCGTTTAAAACATAAGAAACAGTGTAATCGGTATTGGCAGCAGCTCCTTGAAATGTAATTGCTCCATCATTGATGCCACATCCACTTGGACTGGTTATCATGGAGTTTAGCATTAGCGCAACACCTTCTATTTCTAACTCACCAATTCCATCTGTACAAGAGTTAATCGTATCAACAACCATTATAAATTCATAAATACCTTCGCTTAAATTTGTTATCAAAATTTCACCATTAACATCTGCCTCATATTGATTTTGAACTAAGTTTGATTCGTAAAAATAATCTACTACATAATTCTGATTAGGAGTCAGATCTGAAATTAAAATAGTCCCATCTGAACTGCCGCAAGCGGATAGATTGCTCGCTGTGAATGTTAGCACAAAAGTCGGTTCGCCTATAAATATATCTCCTAAAGAATCTTCACAATTTGAATTTGTGTCTATTACTTCAAATGAAATATATAGTCCACCTGAGAGATTAGACACTAGTATTTCTCCATTTACATCAGAAGTTAAATTGAGTGTTTCTTGAACAGCGTTGAACTCATAACTTATTTGATATGTTGTATTAGCATCTAAGTTTTCTAATACTATGTTTCCATCTGAAGCTCCGCACATTGATGGGTTTTGTGTAGTATAAGTTACCTCTAAACTGCTTGAATTGAGGGAGACGTTTCCAACATTATCCGAGCAACTCATGGTACCATTAGTCACAAAAATATTAGTATACTCGCCTTCAAGCAAACCTGTTATTGACAATTCACCATTAGCATTTGATGTGATCGTTTGAGTTATACTTGCAGATTCAAATTCATAGGCAATCTCATAAGTTGTATTTGCACTCAAATTGCCTAGAATTATTTCTCCATCGCCTGCATCACAGCCACTAGGATTTTGTGTTGTTAGTATTGAAAAAGATAGTTCTCCTAATTCCAAAATCCAAACGGCACCTTTATCGTTTCCGTTTTCGCTATCTTTATAAGCCCCAACAGCAAAGCTATATGTTCCAGAATCGTTCAATACTGTTACTGAACCTCCAAAAAAATCTCCTTCATTGAGTGTTCCTGTAAAACAATTTTCTCCGAAAGTATATAAGTATTCTTCCGATACTGTACCATCTGTATTTAGTTCAATAATGTAAAAAGCTCCTGTTTGATTGAGTTGTGTTGGATTTTCCTGTCGCAATGCCCCAACTACAATTTCTATTTTACCATCATTGTCAATATCTACTACTCCATCTATAGATTCTCCAAAAAGTGCAGCATTTGTGATAGTTCCATTAAAACCACCTTCTAAGTTGGACACTTTTTGGTAGTTTTTTACCGTTCCATTAGCATTTAAAAACAATACATAAAAACTTCCTGAATTTGCAATTTGATCATCATCGCGGTATGCGCCTACTACAATATCATTAGTACCATCTTGGTCTAAATCTCCAATACTTGCAACCGATCCTCCAAAATAATCTTCAAACTCCAATAGTGCAAAAAAATCTCCTTGTGTATCACTTATTTTTTGATGACTGTTTACCGTAAAATCAGCATTCATAAATAGAATCCAAACAGCACCTCTTCTTGAACCACCATCGGCGTCTCTTCTTGAACCAACAGCTAAATCCTGTATTCCATCACCGTTTAAGTCTCCAATATTTTCTATGTCAGTACCAAAAATTGCATCTCCATTAATAAATCCGGTAAATCCACCTTGCGTATCACTTATTTTTGAATGTGCATTTACGGTTCCATCACTGTTTAAACTTAAAATCCAAACAGCGCCATGCCAAAATCCACCATCTCCATCATAATCAGCACCAACTGCCAACTCAATAAGCCCATCATTATTTAGATCTCCCAAATACGCTACAGCACCTCCAAACCTATCTTCTGCATCTAAGATTCCAGTGAAGTTTCCGCTAGTATCACTAATTTTTGTATGAGAAATCACTTCGTTATTTGAATCCATAAATAAAATCCAAACGGCACCTTTGTTTGTACCTCCATCATCATCTGTATAAGCTCCTAACGCTAAATCATTAACACCATTTCCATCGAGGTCTCCTATCGCATCTATTGAGATTCCAAAATTATCATTTACATCAAGATCTCCTATAAAATTCCCTACGGATTCATTTATTTTTTGAGAATCAGCAACTGAATAATTCTGAGTGTAACTAAGGCAGTTATACATCAAAAAAATAAAAAATAGGATTCTTTTAAGCATTCTAAATTATTCGAAAAAATAAAAAATAAAAATGATGATATCGTTATATTTGTAATAAATAAAAATTATGGATTTACTCTATAGAATTATATATCAACCAATAATTAATAAAGTCATTAGAAATATAAGTTATTTTTTTGTTTCAATCTTACCTTCAAAATTTAAAATTAATCCGTCTGGAAAGTTAAAAATTACCATTGATGAACATCATGGTTCTTTCATTTTAAAAACAAATCAGACTAGTTATATAAGCAGACAAATTTTTTGGGAAGGCGCTTTAAATTTTGAATACACACCAGTGTTTATCGGTTTAATAAAAAAAGTAAGTGTGTTTTTTGACATCGGATCTAATATTGGTTATTATTCTATTTTAGGAGCTAAGGTTAACCCTAAATTGATCACTTATGCCTTTGAACCTTCTATAGGAGTTAAAACTTATTTAGGTGAAAATATAAAAATAAATCAGTTATCCAATAACATACGTCTTGAACCATATGCACTTATGGATACGCCGGGAGAAATTGATTTTTTTGAAATTCGAAATAAAAAATATCCTTCCATTTACAACTTATCGGGAGAGCATAATATTGGCACAAAGACCTATAAATTATCCAATAAAATTAGAGTACAATCAACAACGTTGGATCTTTATTTTTCAGACAATCAAATACAAGCACTAGATTTAATTAAATTGGATACTGAAGGCGCTGAATGTCTAATTTTGAAAGGAGCAGATGATACGATACAAAAAAAGCAACCTATCATTATATGTGAACTACTGTTCAACAAGATAGAAGCAGAGTTAGAAGTAATAATGCGCAAACATAAGTATACTTTTTATGCACATACAGATGATGGTTTAAAATTGGTTGATACTTTGATAAGAACGCAAGATGATGGTGTTAGAAATGTATTTTTTGTACCAGAAAGTAAATTTTCATTAATAGAAGAATGGATTATAAATTAACGCTACAGATAGTTCTTCTATTTTTAAAGAAAAGTTATATTTTACCCTAAATTAGAAACCTCATAACTTCAAGATGCTTTATTACATTATCATTCCTGCGCATAACGAAGCCGATTTTATTAAAATGACGCTCACTTCTGTTGTGCAACAAACCTTGTTACCTAAAAAAGTAGTGGTTGTGAATGATAATTCATCTGACGACACCGAAAGTATCATTGATGCATTTGTACAGCAGCATAGTTTCATCACGAAAGTAAACACCAACGCACAAAACGAACATATTCCTGGAAGTAAAGTTGTAGAAGCTTTTTATAAAGGTTTTGAAATTTTGGATGAAAATTTTGACATCGTTGTAAAACTGGATGCCGACATTATTTTACCAACACATTATTTTGAAACGATTTGCAATCATTTCGAGAAAAGCCCAAAAATTGGAATCGCAGGTGGTTTGGCATATATTGAAAAGAATGGCGAGTGGATTTACGAATCTATTGCAGATAAAAATCATGTACGCGGTCCTTTTAAAGCCTATAGAAAAACGTGTTTTGAACAAATTGGTGGTTTGCAAAAATCATTAGGTTGGGACACTGCCGATGTACTGTTAGCTCGTTTTTATGGATGGAATGTGTTTGTAGATGAATCGTTACATGTAAAACACTTAAAACCAACTGGAAACGCGTATAAAGAAAAAGTACACCGCAATCATGGAATGGTTTTTTACAAACTCGGATACGGTTTTTGGATTTCACTAATTGCAGCTCTTAAAATTGCGCTAAAGAAGAAAAGTTTCAAGGTTTTTTCAGCGTATATGAATGGCTATTTTTCGGCTAAAAATATAAAGACTGAAAAAATGGTCAATTTAGAACAGGCAAAATTCATACGTAGCTACAGACGTACGCAAATAGCGCAAAAATTAAAAGGTTTTTTAGGCTTCTAATAGTCAGAAAAATAGCAGGTAATATTCCGCGTTTTTAACAAAAAGTTATTGTATTTCAGAAATTAAACGTATTTTAGTAGAAATTACCTTTCAAGAAACCCACATTCAGCAAAAAATATATACATGATCAATGCAATTATCATTGAAGATGAAACGTCTTCAATGGAATATTTGGCATCTGTTTTAAAACAAAATCACAAAAATATTAAAGTTAACGGTTGGGCTTCCGATGTTGAAAGTGCTGTAGCTCTTATTCAGAGAAAAGCGCCTGAAATTGTGTTTTTAGACATTCAATTAAAAGATGGTAGCGGTTTTCAAGTACTAGATAAACTACAAAGCGAAATGACTTTTGAAGTTATTTTCACGACTGGTTTTGTAGATTACAAGGAGAAAGCAATGGACTATTTTGCTTTTTATTATTTAAATAAACCCATACAACAAACGCAACTGCAAAAGGTGTTAGAGATGTATGAGTTGAAACGTTCTGCTTTTGACAAACGAAAGTATCAAGCACTTAAAGAACAAATAGAAAATAAAAACAAAGCCATTACTATTTTTGAAAGAGGCGAATATACTTCCGTGCGATTTTCAAACATTTTATATTGCGAAGCTTCTGGAAATTACACAACACTTCACCTGAAACAAACTAAACAATTGATTGTTTCAAAAAATTTAAAACGTGTCGAAGACATGCTAGGCGAAAACGGTTTTTTTAGAGTGCATCGCTCTTTCTTGATAAATATCACCAAGATAAAAGAGTTTACACCTGACGGAATTCTTGTCATGGCAAATAACATGGAAATTGCGACTTCCGTTAGAAATCGTAAAAAAGTAGTCGATTTTTTAAAACATTACAACAGCAATCAACATTAGTTTTTCAACGCACTTTCAATCGGATCGCCAGTAGCTGCATTTGGAAGTGAAATTTCTAATAATGCCGAAATAGTTGGCGCAATGTCGGTAATTTTTGTACGCTGTAAAGTTTCTCCTTGTTGAATACCATTTCCATAGAAAAGTAACGGAACATGTGTATCGTAATTAAATCCAGAACCGTGTGTAGAACCTGTGCGCGAATATGAAATTGTAGCGATGTCCAATACAAAACATACATCGCCCGATCGCTTTTGACTGAATCCGCGTTGTAATGCGGCTGCAATTCCGTGTGTAAATTCGCTATTTAAAAAAGCTGTTCGTGTATATACTTTTGAAACTTTATCGTAACTCAACAACTCTTGTTGCAATGCGTTTTCTATTGCTGTATTAGAAAGTTTCAAGCGTTTAATTTCTGCATAGTTTAAAAATACTTGTCCACTGGAAATGTTTTCGATCAATGCTTCACTTCCATACGTTGTATTTAAAAAACTTATCAAATGCTTTTTTAACTTGCCATTATCAAAATATCCTGCTGGAATTTTTTGGTCTTGCAAATACGATGGTACATGAACCGCTGCATGATCTGCCGTTAAGAAAATGGTATAGTTTCCTTTTCCAACTTCCGCATCTAGCGTAGCAAATAAACGTTCAATATCTTGATCGAGTCGTAAATAGGTATCTTGAATTTCTATAGAATTCACACCAAAACGATGTCCAACATAATCCGTACTCGAATAACTTAGCGCTAAGAAATCGGTATCGGCATCTTTACCTAAACTTTCACCTTTTATAGCAGCAATGGCAAAATCGGTTGTTAGGTTATTTCCATACGCAGTTGCTTTCAAAATATCGAATCCGCCATTTTCTTCTTGCAAACTTTTTAAATCGTACGGAAAAGCGGCATTTGCTTTTCCTTTAAATGTTCCTTCATACGTACTTAAATCCGCATCACTTTCCACATACGTATTAACATCATATAAAGTATTCCACGTAGTCAAATATTTTTCAGCTTCATCGGCTGCATTGAATTCTTTTACCCAAGTTGGCAATTCATTTGTGTAATATGTACTTGTAATCCAATTTCCTTTATCTTTTCCATAAAACCAATACGCACCATTTGCTGAGTGACCTGCTGGCAAAATAGCGCCTCTATCTTTTATGGCAATTCCGATTACTTTTCCGCGTTGTTGTGTATCTAAGCGCAATTGATCTGTTACCGTTGTTGTTTGCATTCTGTGTGGCGACATTTTTCCTGCCCATTGTCCTTCAACTCCAACCGAAGATTGATTTTCATCGGAAGCACAGTATACACTTTTCTTTATGAATTTATCATACCAATCGTTGGCAATAATTCCGTGGTTTTCTGGCGTTGTTCCTGTATACACGGAAGCGTGTCCTGGACCTGTATATGTAGGAATGTAATTGTAATGATTGTTTTTACAATTATAACCACCATTCATCATTCGCATAAAACCGCCATTACTATACTTGCTTTGAAAACGCGTTAAATAGTCATATCGCATTTGGTCAACTACAATACCAACTACTAATTTTGGCTTTGCAGTTGTTGTAATTTGTACGGTTGCATTGGTGGTTGTATTCACTTTTTGTTTTACAGAAATACACTGAACAAAAAATAAGCACAATATGCTAAGTAAGACACTATTTTTCATAATACGTTTTCTCGTTTATTTAGGTTCGGGAAACTTATATTCCATCAAAAGTAATTGTTTTACTGCAAATACCATTTTAACTAATCATTAAATCGTTAATTATTTTCTTAGCTAACACGAATGATGTATTTTTAGCCCATGATTTACCTAGAAAATATAGGACGCTACTTTTTGATGTTAAAAAGCGTATTTAGTAAAATGACCAAATGGTCCATACTAAGAAATCTTATCTTTAAAGAAATCGATGATTTAATCATTGGTTCTTTAGGTATTGTATGTTTTATTTCCTTTTTCGTTGGTGGTGTTGTTGCGATACAAACTGCCTTAAACATCACCAATCCTATAATTCCTAAATACCTTGTTGGATTTGCTACACGACAATCAGTAATTCTAGAATTTGCTCCGACATTCATTTCTATTATTATGGCTGGAAAAGTAGGCTCTTTTATTACTTCAAGTATAGGAACTATGCGTGTAACTGAACAAATTGACGCTTTGGAAGTTATGGGAGTAAATTCATTGAATTATCTCGTATTCCCTAAGATTGTTGCCTTGTCTTTATATCCTTTTGTAATTACAATAGCGATGTTTTTAGGCGTTTTCGGTGGATGGGTAGCTTGTATTTATGGAGGTTTTTCAACGAGTGCCGATTTTGTTCAAGGATTGCAAACTGAATTTATTCCATTTCACGTGACGTACGCCTTTTTAAAGACGTTTATATTTGCGTTTATACTAGCAACGATTCCTTCTTTTTATGGGTTTTACATGAAAGGTGGCGCTTTTGAAGTTGGAAAAGCAAGTACGACTTCGTTCGTTTGGACGAGTGTTACAATTATTTTGGTAAATTACCTCATCACACAATTATTATTGACCTAATGATCGAAGTAAAAAACATAAAGAAATCTTTTGATGAAGTTGAAATTTTAAAAGGAATTTCAACAATATTCGAGAAGGGAAAAACCAATCTAATTATTGGGCAAAGTGGATCTGGAAAGACTGTTTTTTTAAAGTCATTATTAGGATTACACACACCCGAAGAAGGTGCTATTTTGTTTGATGGGAAAGATTATAAAAGTTTATCTACACAAGAAAAACGAGAACTCCGTACCGAAATGGGCATGGTTTTTCAAGGAAGTGCTTTGTTTGATTCAATGACCGTTTCAGAAAACGTAATGTTTCCGTTGCGTATGTTTACCAATCAATCTGTAAGTGAAATGCAAGATCGTGTAGATATTGTATTGAAACGTGTAAACTTAACAAATGCACATCATAAATTCCCGGCTGAAACTTCTGGTGGAATGCAAAAACGAGTTGCTATTGCGCGCGCTATTGTGATGAACCCGAAGTATTTATTTTGCGATGAACCCAACTCTGGACTCGATCCAAAAACGGCAATTGTCATTGATAATTTGATTCAAGAAATTACAGACGAATATAATATTACAACCGTTATTAACACACATGATATGAACTCTGTGATGGAAATTGGCGAAAAAATTGTCTTCTTAAAAAACGGTCTCAAAGCTTGGGAAGGCACCAATAAGGAAATTTTTAAAACCGATAATGAATCTGTAACGGACTTTGTGTATTCTTCTGATTTATTCAAAAAAGTAAGAGAAGTATATTTAAAAGAATTGAAAGATTAAATTCAAAAAATAAATCATTTCAAACTTAAAAAAGGGAGCTTAACTGGTAAATTTTGTCAAACCGAATCAAGTTCAGAATGCTGTTTCTAATCGGCTTTTTATAAACTAAAAAAGCGAACCATAACAAGTCCGCTTTTTCAATATCATTATTTTTTAATATTTACTCTATATCTCTAATACGCTCCACAATCAACGTATCTAACGCAAGTTTTTGACGCAACCACACTTTCAATTCTCCTTCACGAATGGTTTGTATACTATCTGTCAATTGAGGATTCCATTTTACAACTGCTACAGGAATGGTATCAGTTCTAATAAAATCTTGAGAACTTAACATCTTGGAAAATCCAAATTGACGTAAGTCAGCATATTTAATTTTTGCATCTTTTGAAAGCGAACTAAAGTCAAAGTAATTTGCGTCTTGCAATGCTGCTTTCGATTTTAATTGTTCATTTAAACTTAAAACTTTTAGGTTTAATTCTTTGATATCTTCTTCCAATCCTAAAATGACTATTTCCTTACGATCCAAGTCTTTGTAAGCTCTATCTAAAGCATCCGAAATTTTATCTACACTTCTATTTTTATTACCAAAAACCTTTAATTTAAAGTCTTTAATACTTTCGTAATTTTTTATATCGCTTTCATATTGAGCTTTTAAAGCAGAAGAAACTTCCCCATTAAAGTGTAGAAATATAATTTTATTATCGACGTCTAAATCTTCTTTTCGTTTTTGTAACCAAACTTCAGGGTTCTTTTCTATTTTTTCTACAAATAAGTTATAATCTCTATTGATATTACTTTCTACCAATACTTTCCAAAACGTCCAAACCGCTGGAATCATTACTGCCAATGCTACTACTGAAGCCAATCGCGAAATCCGTTTTCGTCTTGCAGAATTGGCGTATTTTAACATTGGGAAACGCAGAATTTTTAAGACTAAAAATGTTGCCAATGCAATGAAAATTGTATTTATGACAAATAAGTACATGGCACCACCAGCATATTCTATTCCTAACTTTCCTCCTTTGGCAAGTCCAAAACCAACCGTACATAATGGTGGCATTAAGGCTGTTGCAATTGCTACTCCAAAGATTACAGAAGCTATGGTTCCTTTTTTTGTTCTGGCAATAATTAATGCCAAACCTCCAAAGAAAGCGATCAATACATCACGGATATCTGGTTTTGTCCTGGCTAATAATTCGGAAGAATCTTCTTGTAATGGAAAGAATTTAAAAAATAGAAACGCCGTTAGTATACTTAATACAACCATGACTCCAAAGTTGATCAGCGATTTACGAAGTGTATCAATATCATTAATAGCAATGGACATTCCCATTCCTAAAATCGGCCCCATTAGTGGAGATATTAACATGGCTCCAATGACTACGGCAGTCGAATCAGCATTTAGTCCGACCGATGCAATAAAGATCGAACATATTAAAATCCAAGTCGTAGCGCCTCTAAATGGAATGTCTTTTTTGACATCTTCAATGGTTTGATCTTTATCAACATCATCTCTTATATCTAAAAGATTGTGTAAAAATCGTTTAAATCCTTGCCATAATCCTTTCGGATCATCCACAACTTGTGTTCCGTTAGTAGCTCCGTTTTTTGGTTCGTCTTCTGTAAAATTGAATTTATTTTCTCCTTCTGTACTCATCTGTATTATCCGTAATTTTCACCAAAGGTATCTTTGACTTTTTGTAAAACTTTTTTAATGTCTTGCTCTTTTGTTTTTGGATAAATCAACAAAACATCTTCTTTATCAACCACAATATAATCATTTAATCCGTCAATCACCACGACTTTTTTACCAGTCGTACGAATCATGTTTCCGCTTGCATCTTGTAAAATAGGTTTTGCATTTACAACTGCATTTCCGTTTTCTTCTTTATCTAGCTTATCATACAAACTTCCCCAAGTTCCTAAATCATTCCAGTCAAACGTAGCTGGCAGAACGTATACTTGTGTCGCATGTTCCATAATGGCATAATCAATTGAGATGTTTTCGGCTTGACCGTAATTATCTCGAATAAAATCGTCTTCAAAATCTGTATTATATACCGAAATACCTTGCTCAAATAGTGTATATAGCGTTGGTTGAAATTTTTGGAAAGATGTTACAATTGTTTCCACACTCCAAATAAAAATTCCTGCATTCCATAAGTATGCGCCGCTTTCCAAGAATTTTTTCGCCGTTTCATAATCTGGTTTTTCCGTGAATTTGTTCACTTTTTTGATTGCAGATTCACTTTTTTCAAAATTGATATATCCGTAACCTGTGTTGGCAAATGTGGGCTGAATTCCCAAAGTCATCAACACATTTTCTTCTGCACATTTGTCAAAAGAAGCTTGTAAATTACCTATGAAAGCGTTTTCATCTTCAATCCAATGATCGCTTGGTGCAACCACCATTACGGCATTTGGGTTTTCTTTTTGAATTTTGAGTGATGCATATAAAATACACGGCGCTGTATTGCGCATGGCAGGCTCTAAAACTACTTGCTTTTGCGTTGCATCTGGCAATTGTTCTAAAACGAGATCGTTGTATTTTTCATTCGTAAGAATGTATATATTTTCTTTTGGAATTAACTTTGATAGTCTGTGAAATGTTTTTTGGATCAAGGTTTCTCCTGTGCCTAACATGTCGTGAAACTGCTTAGGAAAGCTCGAAGTGCTTACAGGCCAAAAACGCGATCCTACACCGCCAGCCATGAGAATTGCATAATAATTCTTGTTCATTGTCATCAATATTCGTTGGTAGGTTTTCGATTATGAAAGCAATATAATACAGATTGCTGAAATAAATACCAAAAGAGCGAATTATTAACGGCTTTGTATCGTTGATTGGTTATAAAACTTAGACGTCTGAATTCTTTTTGAAAGCATCCATTTTATTTTACGTGTGAATGTTCGTTAATTGAAAGTATACATATTTCTGGTAACAGATTAACTCCGCAACAACTCAACCTCAGCATTTGGATTGAATAAGTACATACGACCTGTAGCAACCTCAACACATTCATAGCGTTTGACACGTTTGTTTCCGCGTTGAAATATTTTCCCGTTATGCATTCGGAATGTACTTC
>NZ_JBGCDL010000255.1:0-14071 GCF_045105435.1 Kordia sp.
CTGTAAAGAAATGGGTATTAAAACGGTTGCCGTATATTCTACAGCCGATATTGATAGCCTACACGTACGATTTGCTGACGAAGCGGTTTGTATTGGACCTGCACCAAGTAGTGAATCGTATTTAAAAATGGCAAATATTATTGCTGCTGCAGAAATTACAAATGCAGATGCCATTCATCCAGGATACGGATTCTTATCTGAAAACGCCAAATTCTCAAAAATTTGTGAAGAGCACAACATCAAGTTTATTGGTGCTTCTGCTGATATGATTGACAAAATGGGAGACAAAGCTTCTGCAAAAGCTACAATGAAAGCTGCAGGTGTTCCTTGTGTTCCAGGAAGTGAAGGAATCATTGAAGACTTTGCAGAATGTGAAAAACTAGCCGTAGAAACAGGATATCCTGTAATGCTAAAAGCAACTGCTGGTGGTGGTGGAAAAGGAATGCGTGCCGTTTGGAAACCAGAAGATTTAAAAGATGCTTGGGATTCTGCTAGACAAGAATCAAAAGCCGCTTTTGGAAATGATGACATGTACATGGAAAAACTGATTGAAGAACCAAGACACATCGAAATTCAGGTGGTTGGAGACTCTTCAGGAAAAGCATGTCACTTGTCAGAACGTGATTGTTCTGTACAACGTCGTCACCAAAAATTAACAGAAGAAGTGCCTTCTCCATTTATGACAAACGAATTGCGTACACGTATGGGAGAAGCTGCTGTAAAAGCTGCTGAATTTATTAAGTATGAAGGTGCTGGAACAGTAGAATTCTTAGTAGATAAGCACAGAAACTTCTACTTTATGGAAATGAATACACGTATTCAAGTAGAACACCCAATTACAGAACAAGTAATTGATTTCGATTTGATTCGTGAGCAAATATTAGTAGCGTCTGGTGTGCCAATTTCTGGTAAAAACTATACGCCAAACTTACACTCTATAGAATGTAGAATTAATGCTGAAGATCCGTTTAATAACTTTAGACCTTCTCCAGGAAGAATAACGGTATTACATGCGCCAGGCGGACACGGAGTTCGTTTAGATACACATGTATATGCCGGATATTCAATTCCGCCAAACTACGATTCTATGATTGCAAAGTTAATTACAACAGCGCAAACTCGTGAAGAAGCCATCAATAAGATGAAACGTGCTTTAGATGAGTTCGTAATTGAAGGAATTAAAACAACGATTCCTTTCCACAGACAATTAATGGATCATCCTGATTATGTTGCTGGAAATTATACAACAAAATTCATGGAAGACTTTGAAATGCAAGAAGAAGCAGAGTAAATTTTAACCAAAATAGATATAGCAAAAAGCTCCTTAATTTTTTAAGGAGTTTTTTTATGCTCTTTTTAAATTAACTGTATATATCTCATTTTATGAGTGTTATATGGGTTTTAGTGCAATGCATTTCCACTGATAATAGCTCGCAATACTCAGAATAGTTCGGTATTTATAAATACAGACCAACACCTTTAGTACATAGATCAGTAAAAACTTTGGCGAGTCTATTTTTAAAAGAAAAATAATCATCGGAATGACACAAAAAATGCTAGAAGATGAATTCAATGAACCAAGAGCAAAAGATTCATTTTATTTTTCTTTTACATTCCACTGCGCTTGCTTTGATATATGTTAAAACAACAGAAAAATACATAGCTACCTTTCATAATTCTTCATTTTTCAATACAGAATAAAAACCTTTAGCTATATTGAAGCCAAAATGAACTCATTCATAATGAAGCTAAGCTATTGGGAATACAAATCATGGCTGACAAATGTCGATTTCACTATTGTGGGAAGCGGTATTGTCGGACTCAACTGTGCGTTACAACTCCGAAAGCAATATCCAAGTGCAAAAATCGTCGTGTTGGAAAAAGGAATTTTACCGCAAGGCGCGAGTACAAAAAATGCTGGTTTTGCCTGTTTTGGAAGTCTCTCAGAAATTTTAGACGATCTCAATACACATTCTGAAGAAGAAGTGCTAAACCTTGTCAAAAGACGTTGTAATGGTTTGCAGTTGCTTCGTGAAACTTTGGGCGACACCACAATCGATTATCAAGCTTTGGGCGGATACGAATTGTTTACGGAAGCAGATGCAGACTTGTATGAAACCTGTTTGACGAAAAAGGACGAAATCAATCAGTTGTTGTTTCCTGTTTTTGACGGAAATGTTTTTAGTGAAGTAGCTAATAAGTTTCAGTTTGAACGTATTCAGCATCACTATATATTCAATCAGTTTGAAGGACAAATTGATACAGGAAAAATGATGTTTTCCCTATTGGAAAAAGTAATTTCAAACAACATTCAGATCTTAAATTCCGTTACAGTTGATGGTTTCTCGGAAAACGGAAATGCAGTACATGTACAAACCAATCATTTTGACTTTCACACAAAAAAATTACTCATTGCTACCAACGGTTTTGCATCACAATTACTCAATGAAAAAGTAAAACCTGCACGCGCACAAGTGTTGATTACAAAACCAATTCCAAACTTACATATAAAAGGAACTTTCCATCTAGACAAAGGCTATTATTACTTCAGAAACATCAATAATCGCATTCTATTTGGCGGTGGACGAAATCTAGATTTTAAAGGCGAAGAAACAACCGAATTTGCACAAACCGAGATCATTCAGCGGAAGCTGGAAGATATTTTAAAAACGACTATTTTACCCAAAAACACGGTTGAAATTGAACATCGTTGGAGCGGAATTATGGGCGTTGGATCACAGAAAAAAGCAATTATAAAACCACTATCAAATCATGTATATTGTGGCGTTCGCTTAGGCGGAATGGGCGTTGCTATAGGAAGTTTGGTAGGAAAAGAATTAGCAGCATTGGTATGAACGTAAAAGAAGCATTATATAATTCATGTTTAGAAATTGTCAATAAACGACAAGCAACGATTCAAGATACATTTGCTGGAATTCAAGAAGCCATGTTGTCGGAAACCAAAAGTTCAGCAGGAGACAAGCATGAAACTGGTCGTGCTATGTTGCAACTGGAACGTGAAAAGCTAGGAAATCAATTGGCAGAAGTTCAAAAAGTAAAAGAAATTCTATTCAAAGTAGATCAAAAATCAACGGTTTCGCAAGGTTGTTTGGGAAGTGTTGTATATACTACACAAGCCAATTATTTTATTTCGGTAAGCGTTGGCGAAATCATTGTAAACAACGATAAATTCTACGCGATTGCAACCAATACACCAATTGGAAAATTATTATTAGGCAAAAAAGTGGGCGATTCTATAAGTTTTAGAAATCAATCTTTTGTTATTGAGAAGGTTTTGTAATTGAGTTAGATGTGCTTTGTTTTTAGAGTGTTAGATATTTTAGGTTTCCTATAACGTCATTCTGAGCTTGACTCAGAATCTCAGAAGAATGATGAATAATTTAAAATTTAACATTAAAGAACCCTATCTTGCTACTTCTAAAAAACAAAGAAACATGAGTTATATAATGATTGATATAGAATCGGACGGACCAATTCCTGGCGATTATTCTATGATTTGTTTTGGAGCCGTTTTGGTAGATCCTGCACTTGATAGAACGTTCTACGGAAAAATAAAACCAATTTCGGAGCAATTCAATCCGGAAGCATTGGCAATTTCAGGATTTTCGCGTGAAGAAACTTTGGAATTTGATGATCCAAAAACTGTAATGACCGATTTTAAAACCTGGATTCAAGAAAACTCGAAAGGAAGACCAATTTTTATAAGTGATAACAATGGATTTGACTGGATGTTTATTTGTTGGTACTTTCATCATTTCATAGGCGAAAATCCGTTTGGATATTCTTCCAGAAGACTTTCCGATTTGTACTGCGGAATGGAAAAAGATACCTTTGCCAAGTGGAAACATTTACGCAAAACCGTGCATACTCACAATCCTGTTGATGACGCTATGGGAAATGCAGAAGTATTACTGATGATGAAAAAAGAAATGGATTTAAAGATTAGTTTGAAGTAGTTTTTTTGTTGGAATCAGGATTTTTAGAACCTAGATTCTAGATGTTTTCTAAATAAATTTAGTGTTTCAATGTAGATTTCGATAGCTCTATTGAGCGGAGTCGAAATACAAAATTTCATATTGAAATTACACTCGATCATACGGTTTGAAGATAAGATAATCTACGTCATGCTGAACTTGATTCAGCATCGCATAACAGTAAGATTACCAGGCTAATATTCAACATAAAAAAGAAAACATTCGTGAGTTCGTGGTGAAAAAGGAATTAAGATTTTTAGAGCCAAGATTCAAGATGTTTTCTAAATAAATTTAGTGGTAAAAAAGTATTGCGCAAGAGTAAGAAATAATTTAAAATTCAACATTTAGCATCCAACATAAAGAAGAAAAATCTAAAAGCGCATCGATCTAACATCCAACAGCGGAGCGATCTAACATCTTATCATTAATAATCGTTTCAAACTCTTCCAAATACATTTCAGTAATTCGTTTCATAGGAAATGCAGTAGCTGCTTTGTAATTCGTTTTTCCAAGCGAAATTCTATACACGTCGTTCGTCACAATTGCTTCAATGGCATTTGCCAAACTATCTACACTTGTAGGTTCAAAGAATTCTCCTCTATAACCTTCATCTTTTACAAGCAAAGCTAAATCGCCCAAATCTGGCATTACAACTGCTTTTCCATAGCTTCCTGCTTGGTGTAACACGCCCGAACTTCCTGTGGTAGCTGTATATGGAAATACAACAACAGCACTTTCGTTAAATAATGGCGCTACATCAGCTTCTTCTACATAACCAGTAAATGTCAATTGCGGGACATGTTTGTATTGCTCTTGTACGTTTGCCAAATATCCTGGTACATTTGGATTGTCGGTTCCTGCAATGACGATTTCTAAATCTAAACCTGAAGTTTTGCGGACTTTTTCCACAGCTTCAATCATCGTTTCTACTTTTTTGTACGTTCCAAACTTTCCAAAAGCCATTATTTTCAATGGTCCATCAGGCAGATCATACGTTGGTGTTGAAGCAATTTCAAACGTTCCATGTGGAATCATAGTTACATTGTCGGCTAAATATTTTTTCTCTAAAACATTCACATATTTTTGCATGGTTACAGCAACTGTATCTGCTTTTAAAAGCAATCTTGTTAAGTTTGCTCCAATGTAATTATATGTTTTTTGTAGTAGTTTATTAGATGTAAATCCGGCACTTTTTAAATCAACTTCTTCTAAAATATTGTGTAATAAAACAATATTAGGAATATTCTTCATGGAACAAATCCAAGGAAGCATCAATCCTAAAGCAGCAGCCACTTTTTTGTCGCCAAACTTCATAAACTGCAAGTTGAATAAAACGGCATCAGGTTTTGTTTGGTTGATAGCTTTTGTAACCGAAAAGATATTTTTGTAACTATTAAACTTCCAACATTCTTTTACGGTAACCTTACAACCAGCTTTCGAAAAATTCAAATCTTTTGCTTCTGGAGTTGCATCTGTTAACAAAATGATTTCTGTAATGTTTTCCTTCTGGCGAAAGCTCTTCACTAAGTGATATGCGTATTCGTTTAAGGTTACTTTACTTGGCGGATATGCGGTTACGATTGCTAACTTCATGAGATCGAGTTTTTTAGTTATAGTACAAATGTGCATTTTCCACCTCTGAAAAATGGACGACTTGTGCCGAAATGCAAGTATGTTTCGGTGAAAGGAAAGAGTGTTTAGATATCTTTTTTAATGATTCAAGAATATAGAGTCAAGATTCAAGATGATTTCTGAGGTCATTCCACATTTGTTACTAAATCTAGTTGCTACAAATGAGATTCAAGCGTCACTTCGAGTGAAATTTCAGTATGAAATTTTGTATCGAGAAGTACTACGAAAACAGATTTCTTCAAAGTACTTCTCGATACAATTTTTCTTCATGTTATTTTGAAAAATCACTCGAAGTGACGTGTATTGTTTACGATAGTGTACGTCATACTTGCTCGCAACGACGTTTCAAATAATAACTACTAACACAAGTCTAATTTGTGCCGACAAACAAGCTAAAAAATTCGTGCATTCGTGGTGAAAAAGATTCAAGAATATAGAGTCAAGATTCAAGACGATTTCTAAGAGCCTTTAGTATTTTAAACTAAAAACATTGGTTATAAAAAAGTATCTCAATAAACAGATTGCCACGTCATACTTCCTCGCAACGACGTTTCAAATAATAACTACTAACACAAGTCCAACTCGTGCCGACAAACAAGCTAAAAAAATGCGTGTATTCGTGGTAAAAAACAGCAAGAGTAATTATCAAAGAGAGAGAACAATTCAAAATTTATCATGTAACATTCAACATAAAAAATCTAAAAGCGAAGCAATCCATTTTTATTCTCAAAAAAGAAAAATCCCAACTGCACAAGCAATAACAAAACCATTGCAATGATTTGAACATGTACAACTTGTGCTAAACTTTCGTGAAAGAAAATAACCAATACAACTTGAAGCATTCCGAAGATTCCAGAAAGTACCACAGGAATGTATTTGTCTAACGATAAATAGTAATATGCGAAGATATTGGAGATAGCGAAAATTCCTGTTGCCAACGCATATTTCCATAATAATGGTGTTATTGAAAGATACTTTTCACCAAATAAAACGTGTATAATTTGTTCTGGGAAAAGGACACAGCCCAAAATAATTGTAGCGGCAATTCCGCCAATATAACTTACATATTTTAGTAAAATAGGAACGGTATCTTTCCCTTCTTTTTGCAACTTTACAACTGTTGGCAATAACAACATCACAAACATCCAAGCAACGAAATACACCACACGACCAATTAATGCTAACGAAGCGTATAAACCTGCATCGTACGATTCAAAATAATGTTTTACCAATAAAATATCACTGTTGTTAATAATGATTTGTGTCAGTTCATAAAAAGCAGTGATGATAAAAAAGTTACGCACTAATTTGCTTTGTGTCTTGTTGAGAACATTCACTGGTTGAAATGAAATGTTCCTGAATTTAAAAGGAATCAATCCGCAGAAAAAAGAAGCAATAATTCCGAAAGAAACTAATAAAGCAGGATCAATTTGAAGAACATATAAAAGCGCTAATGTAATTCCTAATCGGCTCAACATTTCTGCCTGATAAGTTACTGAAAGTGCTATTAATTGTTGCTTTCCTTGAAAAATTCCTCTGTTCACACTCATGATGAAATAGAGTGGAATTCCCAATCCGAAAACGACAAACATATTGGAGGATGAGGTTTTAAAAAAGACTTGCAATTCCGTTGAAAACAACACAATTAAAAACCCTAAAAACAGTCCAGTAATCACAGATTTCTTGTACATATTAGAAGCAAAAGCATTGAAAATACGTGCTTCAAACAATACCGAAAATTTAGCTGTCACCAATTGAAACGTCATCGCAACAAACGATAATACCAATAAAAAAGTAACCAATACGGCAGCATCTGCAAACTTTTCAGGTCCTAAAAATCGACCCAATAGTAAATTGTAGACATAATTTCCACCATTCACCAAAATGCCACTGAGCATAAAAATATGTGCTGTAGTAAGGTTACTTTTTAATTTTCTTGCGATTGCGATCATGTTGTTATTTTTGAATACTGAATACTGAATACTGAATACTGAATACTGTGAAACTCTGATATTAGAATTTAGTTTGAAGGTTATCTCAATACTAACATCTCATTTCTCACTACTACTTAAGCTACTTGCGAACAATTAAAATCTTGATAAATATCTTTACAGCCATTTCCGATTACTGAAAACATTTTATGATTTCTGAGCGCGATTGCCGTTACAGTTTTAATTCCTTCCAAGCCATCGTGATCAATTTCAGTTACACCATCAATATTTACAACTACATTTTCATGTTGTTCAATAATGTGCTCAAAGTGAATAATAAATGATCTTGTAGTTGCCGAATTTAATTGTCCGTTTACTGAATAAGTTCCATTTTGTTGTGTGATTTGTAAAGCCATTTTTTTAAGTTTTTGTGGGTTTGTATGCAGCAAATATCTTCGAAATGCTACCAAAAAAGCTTCATTGTCGGTGAGATTCAATTTTGTTGCGATGAATGAAGCGTCGTTGATGCTTACCTTACAATTGTCTAAAATCAAGATTATGAACACAAAATATATACTACTTTTTTCGTTCCTATTTATAGGTGTTTTTTGCTTCTCTCAGAATATGAAAGAAGGTTTTTCATATTTAGAAACAGGAAAGTATCAAAAAGCAGAAATATTCTTTAAAACTGTTTTGCAAGACTATCCAACAAATAAAACCGCACGTTTGTGTTATGGTCGCGCAGTTGGACTGAATGGCAAATCTGCGGAAGCGAAAACAATCTTTACTGATTTAGTGAAAGACTATCCAAACGATTTTGAAGTGAAGTTGAATTACGGTGAATCCTTATTATGGAACCAAGAGTTCAATCTCGCGAAAGCGTATTACCAAAAATTAGTAACGGAAAATGCCAAGAGTTTTCCAGCCTTATTGGGTTTTGCAAATACCTTATCGAATTTAAAGGAATATGATGAAGCATTAACGTATGTGAATAAAGCCTTGGAAGTTTCTTCAGGAAATCCGAATGCGTTGACGTCAAAAAAGTATATCTATTTAGGTCATGCCTACAAAAAACAGCAAGCGCAACAATATGCTGAAGCAGAAACTTTATTAAAAGAATGTCTGTCGCTTTTCGCGAATGATACAGATGCGTTGTCAAATTTGGCAAACTTGTATTTGATTAAGGGTGAATTTGAAAACGCAGAAACAACTTATAAAACGATGTTTGAAAATGCAGAAAACGATACAACTTCAATTTCGGCGTTGAACGGTTTGGCGTTGGTACATCATTTAAAAGGTAAGGAGAAAAAAGCTTTGCAGACGAGCAAAACTGCTTTTGATCGTTTGAATGATTCCTTAGAAACTTCCATAAAACAACGAACTACGGAACGTTATATTCAGGCATTAATTTGGAATAAAAAGTATGGAAAAGCTGAAAAATTGATTGATGAAATCATTAAAAAACAACTAAACGAAAACTGGATTTTAGCCTTACGCGCAACCTTAAACGTGTACAAAAGTAACTTTAAAAAGAGCTTGGCTGATTATGATCAGATTTTAGTAAACGATTCTACTTCGTTTGATGGAAACTTAGGAAAAGCCAATGTATTAAAAGCTTTAGGGCGTTATAACGAAGCGCACGCTGCCGCAGAAAAGACGCTGAAATTTTATGACAACCAGAAAGATGCTACAAACTTCATTAAAGAATTGGACACGAAGTTTACGCCTTTTTATGATGGAAAAGCCTCGTATACATTTGATAATGGTGATAACGAAGCGTTTTCGGTGCAAAATACGGTTGAAGTTCCGTTTTCGACACGTTTGAAACTACTCGGAAACTATAATTACCGAACTACAAATAATACGGTAACCAACAACAAAGCGACTTCGCATGCACTTTCGGCAGGTTTGGAATATCAATTGTTGCCAAATATGACGTTTAAAGGAACAGTTGGACTTACATCAGCAAAAGCAGAAACAAACGATTTTACACAGTTGCTAGCAGATGTGTCATTGAACATAAAACCATTCAAATTACAAACTTTAGATATTGGATATAAACGCGAAATTCAGAGTTTCAATGCCGATTTACTTGATCGCGAGATTGTGCAAAATAACTTCTACGCAAATTACAATGTGAGTACGAATTTTAATCTCGGTTGGTTTACGCAATACTATTATACATCGCAAAATGATGACAATTCCAGACATTTACTGTTTACGTCTTTGTACTATAATCTTTTGAGCAAACCGTCTTTAAAAGTTGGTGTAAACTATCAGTACATTACGTTTGAAAATCAGGTTCCTAGTATTTACTTCAGTCCTTCAAAATTCAACGCAGGAGAAGTATTTTTAAACTTAATTAAAGATGAAAACATTACAAAACCAAACGAATGGTTTTACGAACTTACAGCTGCCACAGGTTTACAATATATTGAAGATAACGAAAGTCAGAGCACCTATCGTTTTCAAGGGAAATTGGGTTATAAATTCTCTGATCGTTGTTTGGTAAATATCTTTGGAACGCGTAGTAATATTGCATCTGCAACTGCTGCCGGGTTTACGTTTACGGAAGTTGGCGTGAGAGTGAAGTGGGTTTTTGGGGAAAGTGTTGGGTTTAAGAGATAAAACTAACTACTAATAAAAATATGATTTGTAAATAACGTATGTGGAGCGCTTACGAGATTTATATCAAATTTTAATGATGGTTCAACTCTAGAACTAGCATTGTGAATCCTAAAAGAAATTTGCCATCCTTCATTCAAGGAAACCAATAAAGTAGTCTTAGAATCTTTTTGATATACGATTTCTATTAAGCGAGTAGGAAGTTTTAATTTCGGAATTTTCGCTTTTGGCTTCACATTTTTAAATGGTAAGTTTAAAGTTCCATGTAAATTGTAAACTTGAATTTCTACCTTCTTTTGTCCTTTAATAACTTTATAAAAATCTTTATTTCCAACTAAATACTGAACTAGGTTTTCAGCTACAATATTTGGATTTTCTTTATCAAGGCGTATTAATTCTTTTCTAAAAGCATCTAAAATAGGAACATATACGACATCATGCATGTTTTCAATAGAAGTCCACTTCGTCGATTTATCTTTTGTTCTTAACTCAGTTAACATATCAAATATTGGCTGAGTTTCTTTAAAATAATTGGTTGAACAAGAAATATTCAACCATTTTTTTCCAAAATCAATTTTTTGAGACAACCGAGAATGTTTAACAGCTCTGTGATTATTTTTAGCAGATATTCCTATTTCCCACTTTTGTGAAGAACGAATGATTAATACGTCTCTAACATCACCTGTTTGACCTGCTAGATCGCTTGCTAATTCAAGAACCAAGATGTCTTCTTTATTAATGCTGTTTGATAATCGAGGTTCAATATCAATTAGAAAATTTATAGCTGCGCTAGCTGTAATTCGAAATATATTTCTTTCCGATTCCTCAAAATCTTCAAAATAGTTTTTTGCTATTTCATGCGGACTATTTTCTAAAATAGAAACGTTTGTTAATGGTTTTAAACGATCGTAAAATTCTAAAAGTAGGGCGTATTCAAATGCTTTTCCATTGATTGTTTGATTCGCCATAATTTATGAAGCTATAGTATGTAATTCTAAAACTTGTTTTTTTATTTTTTCAGCATTTTTTATTTGAAGCTTTATACTTGATGCAATGTGCTTTGCTAAATTAACAGGAACCGCGTTTCCAATCATTTTATAGCCTGCTGCGACTTTTTTATAATAGAAAACGAAATCATCTGGAAATGTTTGAATTCTTGCACATTCTCGTACACTTAATCGTCTATATAGATGTTCTTTTCCTGGAACAAAAATACGAGTATCTTGTTCTATGAGTTTCATTTTTGGGGCTTGAGGATGAATAGGAGCATGCCTTCCACCAGCTTGAATGGTAAAAGATTGCTGGTCCCAAGAACGCACTCTATTTCTTGACATAAATATGCTAGAAAATCCACCGATCATATATTCGTGATTAGGAACTTTACAATTCTTACCGTTTGTATTGTTGAACTCTAATGCTGGTAAAACACCTTCTTTTAAATCTAAAATTGCAGTTTCAAGATCGATTTTTTGGAATGTTTCTGTTGGAAATTCATATTTGAAATCTAGATCTTTTCTGATGCCAACAAAAAACACTCTTTTCCTATCTTGTGGAACATTATAATCTGAAGCGTTTAGCATTTTAAAAGATAATTCATAACCAACTCCAGCATTTCGGAATAGTTCTTTAATTCCTTCCAAAGCTTCCGTATGTTTAGAAATAAGCATTCCACTTACATTTTCAGCTAAGAAAAACTTAGGTTGTTTTGCTTCTAAGATTCTGATAAAATCATAAAACAACTGCCCTCTTTTATCTTTAATTCCTCTTGCTGCTCCAGCTTCACTCCAACTTTGACAAGGTGGACCACCAATTATTCCATCGCAATCCGGTACTTCTTCAGCAGGAACATTAACTATACTTCTTTTATCTAAGATAGTTTCGGGATGATTTTTTTCATAAGTTTCCCAAATGTCTTTATCATATTCATTTGCCCAAATGACATTAAACCCAGCTTTTTTAAATCCTAAATCTAAACCTCCTGCACCTGCAAAAAATGATACTATTTTCATATTGTCTTCTCTTTTTCTGATTTTTTATTAAGGTTTCTACGATATTCTGCTTTTTCCTCTGCAAGCTTTAAAAGTTGTTTAGAACAGTTTGTTTCGTAAATTTTCTTAGCAATTTGATCAGTTATATATTCGTTTTGTAGCTCTTTTAAGTTTAAGCTGAATATTTTGGCTAATTTGACAAGTCGTTTTTCATCAAAATCACGTTTTCCATTTTCAATCTTGCTCAAATTTGCAGAATCGAGATCTAATTTTGCAGCAAGTTGAGTTAAGGTAAATCCCTTTTCCGTTCGTAAAAATCGTATATATTCACCAAAAGTGGCTTTCATTTGACTTGTCAATTTTTGACAAAAATATAGTATTTTAAATACTTTTCAAAGTATATTTACTGCAAAGACAGGAAAACCAAAAAAGACAAAAAGAATACATCCTTTTGCCTTTTCCTAATCAACCAAAATAATTACTATAAAAAATCTACTTCTATTATTTTACTACCAGTTTTAAAGTTTTATAGGTTTGAGTTCTTCCTTTTATTTTGCAAAAATACAATCCAGGACGCAGGTTATTTCGGTTTAGGGGGATTGTGTTCTGACCGTTTTCGGTTCTAACCTTCATTGTATAAACTACCTTGCCTACTTGGTCATACACAAATAACTGCGCGTCCTCGGATTGCTTTGCAGTAAATAGGATGTTTGTATGTGTTGTCATCGGATTTGGTATTGCCGACATCTTTTTTGTTTCGTTTTCTATTTCAACAACACTTAACGTGCTTTCGCTAGAAAAATATATGTGTGATACAGCTACAGTACGTGTAATCAACTCTCCGTTTTCGGAAGCCATTGTAAATACAATAGTTACGACATCATCTAATACTATATTGTTGTTAGCTGCTGATGAAAAACCTGAAATTGGTAGATTAAATTCTTGATCGTTCTCCGTAAGTGTAATCGTTTTTTTAGGCTGCGATTCCCAGTTAGAAATACTTGCTTTTACAAACGTAATTTCTAGTTTTCCTGTGCCGCTTGCCGTAAAATTTAATGTATTATAAGCTGTTAAATCAACTGCTTTAAATCGTGGAGTTAAGGCTCTGTAAGCTGCAAAATAAGTGTTTGTAGTTGCGCTTAGCGATATATTTCTTTCTATTGGAAACACATCAGTATCAAATTCAAAATCATTTGGCGAAACGGTATAGTTTAATACGGTTGTACTTTCTTGCGAATCATCAATTCCCCAAGGACCATCAGACATAAATAAATCGTCTGGAGTAGCAACGCCATCGCCAATTCTAAATCCAATATCAAACAAGTTTCCTGTTGGTACTTGCAAGTTGGTAATGTAATTTCCGTTCAAGTCTAAGGTTGAATTTGTATTGTTGAATTCACTCGTTTCTGTAGTTCTAAAACCTGCATCAAAGTTTACATTTGCCGTTGCATTTGTATTTACAATCTCTAAATCGAGCGCACCGTTTTCATATTTTCCTTTTCTCACAAAAACCGTTGGCGGTGTTGAGTTGTTATAACCTGAGATTGGTTTTTGAACGTTTAGTAAGTTCAATACTTCTTCGCCCAAAAGGTATAAATCATCTAAAGAATTTGACCAAATTTGAAAATTGTAAAAAGTAACATCGCTTTCGTATTTATCTAAATTCCAGTGACTTTCTATAGAAAAGTTAGCATCGCCGTTTGTTACTTTCGCCGAAAGGCTTAACACAAATTCAACTGTATTATCTGTATTTTTTATGAGCGATTTAATAAACTGCTGTCCGTTAATATAAATTGTTGAGACTGAAATTAATTCTGCGCCCAACAAACGATCGCAGATATATTTTGTGTGTTCGTACACACCATTTTCCGTTTTTAGTGCCAATATAGAAGCAACCGAA
>NZ_JBGCDL010000256.1:0-26317 GCF_045105435.1 Kordia sp.
CGTAAATAATAAGGAACTTCACTAATCCAGAGAATCCTGTAATAGTAATAATGAATCCAATATATTTAGTAATACAATCTCGTATTTCAACTGTATCTTGTCTTAAGTTTTCATATTCTTTTTCTGAAAAATTTATCATAATAAATGATTATAGTTCTGATAAATATAAGAAAAATATTATTAATAATTGTATGTTAAAATTTACAATTTATCATTCAATAATGATGCATAAGATCTATTCTTATAAAGAAGTCTTTAACTTTTGAATAATATATATTACCAAGAAATTGAGTTTAGGAGCCGAAAATTTAGATATAAAAGTATTAGATCATTTAATTATCACAGAAAAAGAGTATTTTAGTTTCGCTGATGAAAACTTACTCTAAATGCTCTTAGTATATACTAAAAAAATTACACCAAGATTACGGTATACATTCAAACATGTACTCACACGTGTTTTAGGAATTCCGATCGATTTTACTACAAAAATTGAAACCTTTATTGCGCATAATGAAGTCAAAATGTCATATGTAAAACAACCACTTGGTGATGAATTTTCTGTGAGAAGTCACGATTTACTATTTGAGCAAGGAATTGGAGAAGTAGACATTACCATTCAGCAATGGGACACAACACCTTGTTTTTTTCCTGCGGGCGAAAAAAGTAGTATTCCGTATGATATATTTGCGGCAAGTTTTTACATGTTAAGTCGATACGAAGAATATTTACCGTATGTAAAAGACGAACACGGACGTTATACAGCTGAGGAAAGTTTGGCGTTTAAAAACAACTTTCTCACCATTCCTGTGGTTGATATTTGGTGTCAGAAATTTTTAAAAATTATATTAGAACGATTTCCAGATGTAGTGCCCGAAAAACGTGAATTTACATACAAGCCAATCATCAATATTCCTGTAGCGTATGCCTATAAAAAACGCGGAATTCTGCGAACACTAGGCGGGTTTGTGAGAGATATTATACGGTTTAAATTTTCACGTTTCATAGAACGTTTTGCAGTATTACTAGGAATGCGAGACGATCCGTTTAATAATTTTGAAACCTTTATTTCGCTGCACAAAACATACAAAACCAAAGCATATTATTTCTTTCAAATTGGCGATTATGCAACCAACGATCACAACATATCTATTTATAAAAATGTGTTCATTCGTTTGATAAAAAACGTTTCCGATTATAGTAAAGTTGGATTGCTAGCTTCGTATGCTTCATTTTTAGAAATTGAAAAGCTCAAAGTAGAGAAGAAGCGACTGACTGCTACGATAAATAGACCTGTAAAACGCGTGCGACAACATTATAACATGCTCAATGTTCCGCAATTTTATAGAGGTTTGATCGATTTAGAATTATCAGAAGATTATTCGATGGGTTATCGTGATGCGATCGGATTTCGTGCCGGCACTTGTAGTCCATTTTATTTTTATGACATCGGTCTGGAAATTCAAACACCTTTAAAAGTAAATCCGTTTTGTATGCAATATACAGGCGCCGAAGATGCTGAGTTTTTTCCGAATGAAATCATGAAAATGGCAACCGAAGTCCAAAAAGTAAATGGTACTTTTGCAGCAATATTTCATAATGTTGTACTTTCTGAGCGCAATATAGAGTGGAAAGAATTGTATATCAATCTATTAAAAGCGTACAGCAATGCAGCACATCACTGATATTTTCTTTGATTTAGATCACACACTTTGGGATTTTGAAAAAAATTCTGCGTTAACTTTCAAAAAAATACTCGATAAAAATAATGTTCCGGTAGATTTTGAACGTTTTTTAGCGGTGTATGTTCCTGTGAATTTAGAATATTGGCGATTGTTTAGAGAGGAAAAAATTTCTAAAAAAGAATTGCGCTATCAACGCTTATCTAAAACATTTAAAGCAATTGAGTTTGATGCTTCTGATGAATTAATCAATCTATTAGCAGCACAATACATAGAAAATCTGTCAAGTTTCAATCATCTTTTTGAGTACACAGAAGAATTATTGAAAAACTTACAGGAAAATTATACGCTTCATATTATAACGAATGGTTTCCGCGATGTACAACAACGAAAAATAAAAGCATCTGGAATTTCGCCGTATTTTGAACATATTATCGATTCGGAAAGTGTAGATGTAAAAAAACCGAATCCGAAAATATTTCATCATGCATTAGAATTGGCAAATGTAGCGCCCGAAAATGCACTGATGATTGGCGATAGCTTCGAAGCAGATATTTTAGGAGCTTTGGAAGTGAAAATGAAAGTTATTCAGGTTGATTTCGACAAAAAATACAACCATTTGCTTTGTCCAATAGTACATCATTTGAATGAAATTGAAAAATTTCTGTAATAAAACTGAAAAAGCGTCGTTTTTTTAATAGAAAGTTGTTATGAAGAAGAGAGTTTCAATACTTTTCTCATGCTGAAATCATTTTAGTACATGTCCTATTGCATTGTTTTTTAGTGAATGAATCCGATTGAAAACTTTTCAACGATTTGCAAACAGACATTCCGTAAATTAAAACTTAGACTGTTAATGCTACAAAAAATTGCGCCCATACTATTAGTATTTCTTCTCGCTTCTTGCGTAAAAGATGTCGATTTTGAACAGGCAGAAGATATTGCTATTTCGCCTGTATTAGAAGCGAGTTTGATCTTTTTTGACTTCCAAGCAGCTCAATTTTCTGAACCGACAGGAACCGCGATTGTAACAGAAGGTGACGACTTAGAATTAGATGTTTTTAACGATGAGTTTTTTCGTGAAAATCTAATAAAAGCCGAATTCTTTTTTGAAGTTACAAATACAATCGATCGAAATTTTAGAGCAGATGTCATCATGTACGATGAAAATGATTTCATACTACATGCATTTGCAATTGACGTGATGCCTAACGGAAATAATGAAGTTGAAGTAACACATACCGAAGTATTTGAAGATGCACTGCTAGAACAATTCACAAATACAAAACGCCTTGAAGTAGTTTTAAATATGTTTCCAAGTCCAACAGGAATTCCGCTAGATGAAAACAGTGTAGGAAATATAAAAATGCGCTCAAAAGCGACTTTATTCTTTTTAATTGATAACGAATAATTAATTGCGATTCTTTGAAAAAACTCAGTTTCATACTGCTATTCATTACTAGTTTTGCGTTTGCTCAAAACAAGCAATTGCTGTATAATTATACAGACATTCCGCAATCGTTGCTATTAAATCCTGGAACAGAAGTAAATTATAAATGGCATGCTGGCGTTCCATTAGTATCACATATTCATTTAAGTGCTGGAAGTTCTGGTGTAAACGCGTATGATTTATTTGCCGAAAATGGTATTGATTTTAATGAAAAGCTACGTCGTGTTGTGTATAATTTAGATCGAAATGACTATTTCACCATCAATCAACAATTAGAAATTTTAAGTGGCGGTTTTGCGTACGGAAATTCGTATGAACCTAATAAATACGTGTCTTTTGGATTGTATCAAGAATTAGATGTACATTTTTATTATCCGCGAGATTACGCGATTCTTGCATTTGAAGGAAATCAAAATAATATAGGACGTGAATTTGATTTAGGAGATGTAAACGCAAAAGGTGAATTACTTTCTGTATTGCATGTTGGTATTACAACGAAAGTAAATAAAAAATTGACTTATGGTTTTCGAGGGAAAATCTATTCGAGTCTTCTTAATTTCAATTCAACCCGAAATCGAGGAAGTTTTATTACCACAGAAGGAACCAATAACTTTTACAATCATACATTCGATTTAGATTTGGAGTTTCAAACTTCTGGCTTCACTTCTTTAGCTGATTTAGAAAATGATGGACAAAATGATTGGAATCAAAAAGCCGTAAAAGAGTTGCGTAAACGTGTGCTTTTAGGTGGAAATTTAGGATTAGGAGTCGACTTTGGATTTACGTATCATCCAAAAGAACAATGGACATTGACAGGAAGTATTCAAGATTTGGGATTCATTTATCATACAAAAGATGTAGAAACCTATACGCTAAAAGGTAAATATACTTTTGAAGGTGTAAATCCATTATTCCCAAACAATGGTTCAGGACAAACAGCAGATGAATACTGGCAAGAAATTACCGATAATTTTGAAGACTTGTTCGAACTAGATACAATTTCGAACAATTATATAGCGTGGCGTTCGCCGAAAATAAATGGTTCTGCTTCGTACAAATACGGAAAAAAAACCTTGAAAGAATGTAATTGCACGGCTGATGATGGTGATTACTTAAACGAAGTAGGAATGCAATTGTTTGCTATTGGACGCTCGCGAAGACCACAATTGGCACTTAGCGCATTTTATCGCAGACAAATATTTAATTTTTTAAGCGGAAAAGTTACGTATACGGTTGATGGTTTTTCAAAAACCAATGTTGGAGTTGGTTTGTCTTCGCATATTGGGAATATAAACTTTTACATTATGGCAGATAATCTACTGGAATACCAAAATCTCGCCAAATCTAATTATGCTTCTGTGCAATTGGGCTTTAATTATATTTTTCCAATGGAGAAAAAGTAGTGGATTCCAATAAAATTCTTAATTTGGAGCCAAATAGTAAAAATAGAAAGTGAAGTAAAGCCAAATGTGTGTTTTTTACAATAAACTATTTATAGTTTGATGCATTCTATTTGATAAAATTAACCTTATAAAAATAAGCAGATGAAACGTTTTTTAGCGAGTGTTGTGGTTCTTTTAATTACATTTTCTTGTTTCTCGCAAGAGCTGAATGAGTACAAATACGTTGTTATTCCGTATAAATTTGACTTTTTAAAGAAGCATGATAAATATCGTGTAAACACATTAGTTCGTCACTTATTTAAAAAAAATGGTTTTGAAGTATTATACGATAATCAAGATTTTCCAGAAGATTTAGGAGATGACAGATGCATGGCGTTGTATGTAGGAATTACGAATGATTCAAGCATATTTACTACAAAAATGGCTATTGTACTTCGCGATTGTTCTAACCAAATTGTGATGGAAACTCCTTTTGGGCGATCCAAAATAAAAGCCTATGAAAAATCGTATAATCAAGCATTACGAAGAGCTTTTGAGGCTGTTGAAAAGAAAAATTATTCGTATCAACCAAAGAAAAAAGTAATGGACGTTCCGCCACCGCCGCCACCAGTTGTTGTTGAAAAAGAAGAAGTTGTTGAGGTTGTAGCGGTTGAAGAAATTGAGGAAGTTGAAGAAGTTGCAATGACAAATACATCAACTGTAAAGAATGCTATTTTATATGCACAAGCCATAGAAAACGGTTATCAATTGGTAGATAGTACGCCAAAAGTGGTGATGATTTTATTAAAAACAGGTGTTCCAAATGTGTATTTAGTCAAAGGGCAAGATGCTACCGTTTTTAAAGAAAATGGGAATTGGGTTTTGTCGAAATCAACAAAGGATGGAAACAAGAAATCTGAGTTGAATATTAAGTTTTAAAGTATTTTTTGAAAAGGTAATAGCAATTAACTCTTTATGTAATGAAATATTTATACCTCTTTTTGTTTTGTATGTTTTTGTCGTGTACACAAAAAACGAAAACAACGTTAACTTCTTCCAACAAAACTGATGTACAAACGACTAAAAATGAAAAGTTTATCAATCAAAATCTTTATGAATTTATTGGTGTTGATATCAACTCAAAAAAAGTACTGGCATATATTAAAGAGTTAGGTAAATTAGAAATTAGAGATTTCTCCAAAGAAAAAAAAGATTATGTATATGAAGACGATGGAATTCAAATTAGAATTGATAGTCTAGGGATTATTGATGCAATTTTTCTTAATAATTATAAAAAAGAGAGTTGGCGACACAAATCTTTTAAAGGTAAACTTCCCTTTGGATTACAGTATCGAGATACATTCAAGGAACTAAAAAATAAGATTGGAGAAGGTGATTTAGTTTTTTCTAGTGGGTTTTATGGCAGAACATTTGTTTGGACATTTCAAGATAGTTTAAAACTAGGAATTGAACTCGAATTATCTAGAAAAGATGATGATAAAATTGTAATACAACAATTGAGTTTACACAAAAAAGGATAAGTGTTGCAGTTATGATAATGCTTTAATAATCATATTTATCTTTCCAACGATTTTTTAAGAAATCACGCAAGCTTTTTTCACGCGGATTGCTTGCTGGATCGTATATTTTTGTATTTGAAATTTCATCTGGAAGATATTCTTGTGCTACAAAGTTATGATTGTAATCGTGTGAATATTTGTAATCTTCGCCATAACCCAAATCTTTCATGAGTTTTGTAGGCGCATTTCGTAAGTGTAGCGGAATGGGTAAATCGCCCGTTTCTTTTACAAGTGCTTGTGCTTTTTTTATTGCCATATACGAAGCGTTGCTTTTTGCAGAAGTTGCTAAATAGACAGCACATTGACTTAGAATAATACGCGCTTCGGGATACCCAATTATAGAAACGGCTTGAAACGTGTTGGTCGCAATAACCAAAGCTGTCGGATTGGCAATTCCTATATCTTCACTTGCAGAAATGAGCATTCTTCTCGCAATAAATTTTACATCTTCGCCACCTTCAATCATTCTGGCAAGCCAATATACAGCGCCATTTGGATCGCTTCCGCGGATGGATTTAATGAAAGCTGAAATGATATCGTAATGTTGCTCGCCAGTTTTATCATACAAAACCGTATTTTTTTGAACGCGACTTAATACCAAATCGTTGGTGATGATGACTTCGGCTGTTCCTTCAGAATTGATAAGCAATTCAAAAATATTGAGCAGTTTTCGGGCATCTCCACCAGAAAGTTTTAATAATGCTTCTGTTTCTTTGAGTGTAATTTTTTTCTTGGCGAGTTCCGTATCTTCTTTGATTGCACGTTGCAACAATTTTACCAAATCATCTTTCCCGAAAGGATTCAATACATATACTTGACAACGCGACAATAATGCAGGAATGACTTCAAAACTTGGATTTTCGGTCGTTGCTCCAATAAGCGTAACCCAACCTTTTTCGACAGCTCCTAATAGCGAATCCTGTTGCGATTTGCTGAATCTGTGAATTTCATCAATAAATAAAATTGGATTTTTCGTGGTAAATAAACCATTGTCTTGTTTTGCACGTTGAATGACTTCACGCACGTCTTTTACTCCAGAACTAATTGCGCTAAGTGTATAAAAAGGTCTGTCGGAAGTACTTGCAATAATATTTGCCAAGGTGGTTTTTCCTGTTCCTGGCGGTCCCCAAAGTAGGAGCGAAGGAATTATTCCTTGTTTAATTTGACGTGTAAGCACGCCAGTTTCACCAACCAAATGTTCTTGACTGATATATGCTTCTAGTGTTTTTGGGCGAATGCGTTCTGCTAGTGGTTCACTCATTTTGTAAAAGTAGTATATTGAAAATAAAGTGACAATTTTTCATGCAAATGAATCTTGGCTGATTTTTTGACTGTTTTGTGTAAAATGCACTATGAGTTCTAAAAAGCATCCTTTTATATTTACACCTGCGGTCATCTTGATTCCATTTCTGTTTATTTTTTCGATTTGGGTTGTGTATTGGAGTGAAGTTCGCTTTGGATTTCGTTTCAATGATTATGGAGTGTATCCAAGAACAGTTCAAGGAATGCGCGGTATTTTTTTAAGTCCTTTTATTCATGGTAGTATGAAGCATCTTTGGAATAATACAGTTCCACTGTTTTTACTGAGTGCGGCTATTATTTATTTCTATCGATCGCATTTTAGGACCATTTTTGTTATAGGATTACTCGGTTCAGGTATTATTACATGGATTATTGGGCGAGAAGCAAATCATATTGGTGCGAGTGGATTTATTTATGTTTTGATGAGTTTTATCTTTTTCAAGGGAATTATTACGGGATATTATCGATTTGTAGCCGTATCATTAATTATCATGTTTTTGTATGGCGGAATGCTGTGGTATTTATTTCCGATAGAATCTCATATTTCTTGGGAAGGTCATTTAGGAGGATTTATTACAGGATTTTTACTCGCTGTTTTTTTGCCAGTAGTATATTCAAAAGAAACATACGAATGGGAAAAAAAGGAATTCGTACCAGAAGACGATCCCTTTATGCGTCATTTTGATGCGGAAGGAAATTTTATTGAAATCTTACCCGATGAAGTGGAGCAGGAGTTAACTGTACCAACTCGATTTAGAGTTAATTACATTTATATTGATCATTCTAAAACTTCTGAAGAAGAATAGTTACGCCAAACGTTGTCGTACAACTTCATACAAAAAAGCACCACAGGCAACAGAAACATTTAAAGAAGCAATTTTGCCTAGTATTGGTAGTTTTGCTTGATGATCTACAATTTTTAGGATAGATGGCGAAACACCTTTTCCTTCAGAACCCATTACAATAGCCACAGGAACTGTAAAATCGATATCATATACATTATTTTCTGTTTTTTCGGTTGCAGCTACAATTTGCACACCAGAACTTTGCAAGTGATAAATAGCATCTTTAACGTGATCTACTTTACAGATTGGAATTTTAAAAATGGCACCTGCTGAAGTTTTTACAGCATCGGCATTTACAGGCGCACCTCCTTTTTTCTGAATAATGATACCATCAACTCCAGTACATTCTGCGGTTCTTATGATGGCGCCAAAATTACGGACATCACTAAGTTGATCTAATATTAAAAACTTAGGAACTTTTCCTGATTCAATGACGTTTAGGACTAAAGAATCAAGATCATAGAATTCCACAGGTGAAATCAATGCAATTACACCTTGATGATTTTTTTTGGTAAGTCTATTTAGTTTTTCTGGCGGAACAAACGAAGTACTGATTGCGTTAGTACGTAAAAGTTGGTCTAATTCGTTAAATAGTTCGCCTCTAAGGCCTTTTTGTATAAAAACCTTGTCAATAGTGCTTCCTGAGTTAATAGCTTCTATAATGGCTCTTATGCCAAAAATTTGTGTATTGTTATTTTGCATGGGACAAATATAAAATAAAAAAACCACCCAGTTGGGTGGTTTTTAGTATGTATTACTAATGTGATATTAATTTCTACATTGGTGTATAAACAGATACTCCATTTTCTCCGTATCCTTCACAGAACCAAGAAATAGTAACAACTCCTGTAGCAACGTCAACTTCGTTAACACCTCCACTTAATGGAATAACAGATCCCCAAGGGTCACTTTGTCCATCCCATTGGATTTTGTTACAAGAGTTACTGAATACTACGTCAAAACTAGTTGGACCAGTACCGTAAGCAGCACTGTAAGGACCTCCATTGTAAAGACCTCCAGAGAAATCTTGTACGAAGAAAGTACCATCACCGTTATCAACGATTTCCATTACTTCAGTATTTGGGTTGAAGCTTGGTAAGAAATCATGGTATCCGTAGTTAGTAGTAACGCTGTACATTCCACCTAAGTCTAATGTAAGATCACATACTAAGTTTACAGTATGTACTACTTGAGCAGAACCATCAGATAATCCGATTCCAACACCTCTAGATGCACTTTGTAAAACGATATCAAAAGAGATATCAGAAGCTACTAATGCAGTAGCTGCTGTAGGAATAACATTTAAAACGATTGTTCCAGAATTTGTATCTGGAGCAATATTAAGAGATCCGCTAACTGTAACAGCATCACTAGAATTACCCACTACATCTTGAATAGCGTAAGTAACATTTAAGCTACTAGGGTTAATAGGTGCTGTAAAGCTTACAGGGATCGAAATTGTAGTTAATGCGTTGTCTACTGATGTAGTAGTCGAAGCAGATAGAAATTCAATCCATCCAGATTCTGGATTTGATTGAAACCTACTATCATCATCACTCACACAGCTATATGTAAGTACCAATACTAATGGTAAGATGAATAATTTTACGATTTTTTTCATAACAGGTTAATTATATTTTAGTTAGTGTATAAGAAGTTGTACCAGTAGCACCGCAAATTTCAGCAGTATCTTCTGCAAAATTAAGAGTTATATTAGTATCATCTCCAACAGTATATGCTCCTGCTGTAGCAGCAGGTCCAAATGCGATAGATCCGCCACAACCAACTCCTGATATTTGTCCTTCAACAATACCATTGGATACAGTAGTACCACAAACTAAGTTGAATGAGAAATCAGCTGGTGTATTAGAGAATCCAAAACTTGGATAACATTTTACATTGAAAATTCTTTCCGTAGAAGCAGTTCCAGCCATTAATTGAACAGTAATACCTGTTCCTAAAGGTGGTGCAAATCCTGCAGCTCCAATACCTCCAGATACAAAATTTAATGTATAATCACCAGTTGCAAATGTTGCAGCAATTGGACAAATTTCTACAATTGATACAGTATGTGTAATTGAACTACCAACACCACCACCTTCAATTGAATCGATTTTCAATGATAAAGTTTCTGGCTGCGTTGTTAATCCATTATCTGTAGCTGTTACAGTTAATGTTCCAAAATATTCTCCTGCAGGAATAGTTACAGTAGAAGGGAAGCTATAGATATCTGTTGAAGCAGAAGTATTATCGGCATCAACAGAAACTGCTACAGTTCTATCAGATGAAGAAATAGTACTTGCTCCTACAGTAATGTCAATAGTATTTGTATTATTAATTTCAACCTCTAAACTTGAAGAAGTTCCGTTAAAGTATGCCAATGTTTGGCTACCATCATATATAACTGATTCTGTTTCTTCACAAGAAGTGAATACGAACAATGCAGTTATAAAAAGTATTGCTATTTTTTTCATTACTTTCTTTTTTTTTATTAGTATCCTGAGTTTTGAACCATATTAGGATTCGCATTTATTTCAGCCTGAGGAATAGGGAATGTAAATTTCTCAGATGAAACAGCTAAAGAACATGGTACAGTTCCACAATCAGCAGGTAATCTTTCGATTCCAGTATTTAATATATTTCTATATCTCTTAATGTCAAGATATCTAAATCCTTCAAAACATAATTCTATTCTTCTTTCATCTTTGATGCTAGTAATAGCTTCGTTTAAAGAAGTGTAAGTCCCTACTGTTTGAGCAGAACCGAATCTAGCTGTTCTAATTGAAGCTATATCAGCAGCAGCAGCAGCGAAATCAGGCGCAGCTTTTCTAGCGTGCGCTTCAGCTCTGATTAAATATATTTCAGAAAGTCTCATAGCTTTGTAATCGTTGATATAGTTAGTATCAGCATTTGGTGGATATTTACCAATTACTAATAAAGGTTCAACAGCACCAGGATCACTTGTTGGATCAACATTTACAGTACGACGAACATCACCAGCAGTAAATGCAGCAAATAATCCGTTTGACATTTCCATAAAGCTACCACCTGTACCTGTAAAGATCCAGTTGAAAGCAATAGCTGCATTGTTTCCTTGAACATTGTCAAATTTGAAAACAACTTCAGTTGTATCACCGTCACCAGCAAACATAGCAGTGTATTGTGCTTGATTTGCTAATGTATAGTTAGAAATAATTGTATTAGCATTTGAAATTGCGCTAGTGTAATCACCAGTATACAATCCGATTCTAGCTCTTAAGAATGTAATAAAGTCTTGCGTTGCATAGTTTACATCTGTAGCACTAGCAGGTATTAAGCTAGAAGCTAAAGTAAGATCGTTTTCAATTTCAGTTAAATTTTCTCCAACTGTTTGTCTCGCTGGAAAACCTGAAGTAGCCACAACATTTTGATAGTATACACCTAAAGAAGAAGCGTTTGTTAAATCTTCTGCATAGTACTCTAATAAGTTAAAGTGTAAGTATGCTCTAAATGCATACGATTGTCCTAAAATGTTGTCATACGTATCTTCTTCTCCTGTTTGAGGAGCGATTGTAGAAGCCGCAGCTAAAAGACGGTTAAAATTGTTAATAGCATTATATCTATCAGTCCAAGTTCCTTGGTCACCACCTTGAGTGTTAAGGATTTGGTTGATTAATGCAATTTGTTGACCACCTGAGTCAACCCCAACTCTACAGTTATCAGTAAAGATAGAATTAAATGCAATTAAACTTGCTTGTCCACCTCCACGGTTGATACTGTTAATAGCTCCACGAAGTCCATTTTCTAAATCGGATACTTGTTGAAAAGCTGTTTCTTCAACTAAAGTGTCCACTGGAAAACGTTCTAATTGATCATCACAACTTACTGTAAAGAGTAAGGTAACAATAATTGGTATTAGAAAATATTTTTTCATTTTTATTTTTTTATTTAAAAGTTTAAGTCAAATCCTAAAGTGAATGTTCTAGGAATAGGATAATCGAAGAAACCTCCAGATTGGTTTCCTTCAGGATCAAATCCTCTCCACTTAGTCCAAGTTACAAGGTTTGTACCTTGAACAAAAACTCTCATTCCAGAAATGACATTTGTTTTCTCTAAAATTTTAGGATCTACTGTATAAGAAAGCGAAATGTTTCTTAAACGTAAGAATGATGCATCCTCTATATAACGATCTCCAATTTCTGCACGACCTTGGAATGTTAATCTTGGAATATCAGTTACTTGACCTGGAGTAGTCCAAGCGTTTAACATAGTAACAGACTGGTTAGCAAATCCTGCTAACGAAGCATCTTCAATAATTGCTAAAGATCCATTACGTCTCCATCTGTCTGCTGAGAAAGAAAATAGTGTATTTAAAGTGAAACCTTTATAAGATATATCAGTTCCAAAACCTCCCGTGTAAGTTGGGTCAAAGTTTTTATCTAAATATACAGCATCATTTGGATCATAATTGTTGGTGATATCACCATTGATATCATAGTAAAGTGGTTGACCATTTGAAGGATCTACTCCTGCCCATCTAACGTCGAACCAAGTTAATGCTTGACGACCTTCAGTTGTACGAAGAGTGTTTCCAGTAAATCCAACTGGTAATTCTTCTACTCTGTTTCTGTTAAAGTTACCATTTGCACGTACAGTAATAGCCCAAGGATTCGTTTGAGACTTTCTTAATACGTCATAAGCAAGTTGTAAATCAACACCAGAGTTTCTCATACTACCAATGTTAGAGATAACAGTGTTATATCCAGTTTGTGCAACAGATAATGGACTGTTAAGAGAGAATAAATCATCAGTTAAGAAGTTATAGTAATCAAATTCTCCTGATAATCTATTATTCCAAAGACCGAAACTTAAACCTACGTTTAATTGGTTTGTAGTTTCCCATTTGATATCCTCATCAATTAATCCACCTAAACCGTATCCAGTTCCTAACTGGTAACTAGTTGGATCTGCAGCTACTGTTTGTAAACCTTGATAACGTCCACCAACAGTTTGGTTACCAACAACTCCATAACTAGCTCTAATTTTTAAAGCATTGATGAATTCTACATCACTCATGAAATCTTCGTTGTCAATATTCCATCGACCAGCAACAGACCAGAATGTACCTGTTGGGTTTTTAGGGAAACGAGATGTTTTATCACGTCTTACTGTAGCAGCGAAACCATATTTTCCGTCGTAGTCTAAATCTAACGTTGCGAATAAAGAAGCTAATGCAAGCTCACTTTCAGATGAAAATACACCTGGAACGTAGTTTAATGCTAGTTCAGTTTCAGCATCTAAAATTCCATCACCGTTTGTATCGTCCCCTTCTTGAGTGTTTCCACTAGTAAAACCAGCAGAAGAACCTGGAAGTGCAGGATTCAATCCGAATGCTGTAAATCCAGCAGATTGTGTGTTAGAATAGTTATACTCTCCATAGATAGAAGCAGATAAATTTAATTTATCAGTAATATCATTTTGGTATCTTAAGAATGCATTCATAATGAAGTTAGCATCTCTGAAGAATGTTTCACTTTGAGATCCTTTAACTTCAGAACCTTGATTCGGTGAAATTAAACCTCTAATACTTGATGGAGTAGTGATTTGTAATAATTCGATATTTGTGTAATCAATACCAAAAGATCCACCAGCAGTTAAGTTTTTAGCAAAATTGTAATCTGCAGAAATACTACCTACTGCCTTGAATTCAGTTTCTTGGTCAGTATTAAATATTGCAGTGTTCAATGCTAAGAATGGAGTGTTTAAGAATCCATTTGCGTTAACTTGATCTCCTGCAGCATTAATTGCTCCACTTCGTACAGTACCAAATGTATTTAAACTTCCATCAGGGTTGAATCTGTTTAAGTAAGGAAGTCCAATATAAGGTACTAAGAACGGGTTGTCTAACTGACCACCTGTATTTCCACCTCTGGCAGCATCAACAATAAAGTTACTCACCGAGCGGTTTAATGTCAATGTAGTTGCATAGTTAAATTTCTTACTGTCAGAACTTCCATTGAAGTTATTTCTGAAAGAGAAACGTTTTAAATCACTACCTAAAGTAATACCTTCTTGCTTGAAGTATTGAACAGATGTATATGAACTAGTATTTTCATTACCAGTTGAAATACTTAATTCGTGAGATAATGTTGTTCCTTGTTGGAAAAACACATCTGACCAATTTGTATTTGTTTGTCCTGAAATAGCAGCAATCTGTGTATCAGATAATCCATCACCAAATTGTGTTCCTGGTAATAAATCTCTTTGAAAAGTTAAGAATTGGCTTGCATTCATAACCTCAAATCTAGTTTTAGGTTTTACAGCAACACCGTAAAGCGTTCTGTACTGAATGTTTATTCCAGATCCTTTCTTACCTTTCTTAGTAGTAACGATTACTACACCACCGGCACCTCTGTTACCGTAAATAGCTGTAGCAGCCGCATCTTTCAATACTGATAAAGATTCGATGTCATTTTGGTTTAAACTTCTAAAGTTATCCTGATCTACTGGTACACCATCAATTACGAATAATGGCTCAATATCACCTTGTAGAGATCCACGTCCTCTAATGATAATTGTTGCAGATTGACCTGGTTGTCCAGAACCTGTGTTCACATTAACCCCAGCAGCAGCACCCTGAAGTACCTGATCTAACGAGTTAATTGGAACTTGTTCAATTGTCGAACCATCTACTGTAGCAATTGCAGATGCTACTTTTGCACTGTTTACAGCTCCACCATAAGCGACTACTGTTACAGCTTCTAAAGCTTCACCTTCTTTTAATTGTACATTGATAGTTGCAGACTTAACCTTGATTTCTTGGTTAGTATATCCTACATAACTAAATACAAGCGTTTGCCCGTTGTTAGCTTTGATAGAATAATTACCGTCGAAATCAGTAGTCTTACCTGTAGTAGTACCTTTAATCAAAACAGTTGCTCCTGGCAGCGGCATACCTGTGTCATCGGTAACCGTACCTGAGACAGTCTGTTGTTGTGCAAACAGAATCTGCACAAATAACGCTAGGAATAGCGTTAGAATTCCACTAAACTTTGTTCTCATTTTTTTAATTTATTTGAATTAGCTATCGCCAAAAATCCTAATTATATGTTAATAATCCAATTTTTTTTTCTTAAAAATGCTCAGAAAGATTAAGTTTTTTTGAAAAACAGGGTTTATTTTGTATTAATTTATAAGGGTATAGGTGTAGAAATGAGGGGGATGCGGGGCTATTAAACTTAAAATTATCAAAACGATACAGTTTTGTTAAATATTTTAACGGATTGATAAAAAACTGATGGATAAGCCGCTACTTTTCTGTTTTTTAGCTTTTTTATCAAAAAACTCAATAATTCAAAAGGGCGAATTATTGAGTTTTATCTATAAATTATATAAAATAAATACCGAGATTAAGATTTGCTTATTGTTTTATGATTTTTGAAGTTGATATTTTGTTGTTTGCATACACCTTCACTATGTATATTCCTGCACTATTTTTATTTAGATCAATGGTTCTTTTTTGAGTAGAATGTATTAGTTGACCAAGCATGGAGTAAACTTCAATTTTATCAATGGATGTATTTCCTGTTATTGAGATTGTATTTTTTGTTGGATTTGGTGTGATTTGAAAATTAATAGCTTCTGATTCAGTTACGCTTAAAATTGTACATCCAGTTGTGTTGGGGTTTTGTTCAACAGCTACGGTTGGTGTAAGTGTGCGTCCATCAAAAGCTGGATAATCCGAAGCATATCTTAATGCTCTGAAAGTAAGGTTTGGTGAAGTTGTTGAATCATCTCCTTGCGATAAAATTCCAGTAGGTGTAACAGGATTAATATATTCCCATACAATTTCTTCACTAGGAGTTATTTCAAAAAAATAGCCATCATCACCATCGCAAATGAGTGTGTTTCCGTTAGGCAATCGTTGTGCACTTGATAAAATTCTAGAATAAAAATCAGTTTCCACAATTGCTTTGTATGTGTAGTCTGTATTTGTTGGTCCATAAGCTGCTCCTGGTGTGTAGCTGTATACACCATCTGAATCTTCTGGAGGTGAAATAATATCTATTTGTGATACACTTGGGAGGCGAGTAAGACCATTGTTGAATACTATGATTTTTCTTTCATCATCTAATCCGTCAGCTATAAAATGTGGGTAGTGTTGACCAAATAATTTTTGATCACTTGGAGTGCCTCTTTTGTATGCTTGTGGATTTCCCCAGCGATATAAGAAATTACCTCCTTTGCCGCGAGCGCCGCCTGTATTGGTTGCTGCTTGCGTTGTTGTAGTGCTATGATCAATAATATAAATTTCACTAAGTAATCTTGAACTTATTACAATTTGATCTAATCTTTCATCGTATTGAATGGAGTTGAAGTGTAGCCAATTTGCATTTCCTGCTGAACCTCCTAAAAAGTTTATGTCAAGTAGTTGCGGATTGTCTTCAACTACACCAAAATTATCTTTCGTAGGATCTAAATCTTGTATTAAATGATCATTTACATTCCATTCCCAAACAACATTTGCTCCGTTAGCTCCGACAGGTTCTAGTTCTAGTATTTGCTCATTAAATAGCTTGCCTTGTGTAATATCATTTGGATCTCTACCAGCTTGAAGGGCTTCTGCTTCGGTCATTGTAGATACGGCTAGCATTAGTATGTTGCCATTTGGCATGGGAAATACATCATGGTGTTGAGATACGGTTGTAGAAGAGTAAGTATATTCCCAAAGTAAATTACCATCCCAATCAAATAGTTCAACTTTTCCACCAACACCGCCAAAGTTTATATCTGGATTTGATATTCTGCCAGCTCGAAGTAGATTTCCATTTTCTAAAAGGTATACTGCGTTTCCTGGAGCAACAGTACTTGTCCATTGATTCACAATTTCTCCACAATTATTGATGAGATATGTTTCTGTATGTCCTGCTGGTGCATATAGTGTATATCCGTTATAAGTCCCTTGATTGTTTGTTAATGTTCCAACTGTATTTTGGGCTTTTGCATGAATAAAGAACAATAATACACCACATAAAAAGAGCTTCTTTTTCATTTGATTTTTCATAGCGTTGATTGTTTAAAAAAGCTGATGTTGACTTTTTAGTCTCGAAAAGTAAAGAATATTAACTTAAAAAAAAACTGCCTTTGAATAAATTTCAAAGGCAGTTTATATTATTTTAAAATCTAATGATTTTATTCATTACATAAGTTTAATGCAATTGGTCCAGCTCCTGATCCAGCAGTTCCAGTAGCTACAGTACTACCGCTTGGTCCGTAGATTTGGAAAGACATTTCTCCCCAAAAATCACCATTAAAAGTCCAGTCTCCACTTACTCCAGCTGGAATAGTGATAGTTGCTGAGCCAGAACTAAGTCCACTTGTACATGGATAGCCAGGCGCTTCATAAGGTGTGCAAAGTCCGATTTCGATAGTAGATCCATCGCTTAATGCAACTGTGATTCCAGCTCCGCCACCGTTACCAGTAGTTGGTTGCCATCCATCACCATAAGAATCTTGCATATCAATAACCCAGTTACCAGCAGGTAACGTAGGTGAATCACAAACTACAGTAGATGAGAAAGTATGATCTGCGGATTGATTGTCAAAGTTAGCACTTACATCTGAAAAAGTTCCTTGCGGATTAGTTAATGCTAATCTATAATCAAATTTATCACCACCTTCTAAGCTTGAGGCGTCAATTGCTAAAGCAGCAAGAATAGATGCTCCGTCATAGGTAACATTTACTTCAGGGTATCCTCCTGTTGAAGAAGGTGTGAAGCTAGATGATTCTACTGTTGCTAGTAAAGCTTCAGGGGCAGTGATGTTTTGTCCTGTAATGCTTACATATACTTCTACTTTAGAGATGTCAGTTCCTCCAGCAGGAGAAATCAATTGATAATCCTTAGAGAAGCTTGAGCTAGCTGGGTCTAATTTGTTAACGTTTGTAGAGCCATTTGTTGTAATTTCTGAAGCAAATGGTACTCCTGTATTGATTAAATCATCAAAATCAACAGGTAACGTGTCGTCATCTTTACAGCTGTAAAATGCTATACATACAGCACTTAAAGCTAGGATTGTTTTTAAAAATTTATTTTTCATAATTTATTTTTTATTGAATAAATCCAGCAGGATTGTTATCCCAAAATACTTGTACTGCAAGTCCAGGCTTTTGCGATATGTTTATATTTCTATCAACTGTAACGTTTGGATACAGGAATGATCTTGGGAATGTCCCCGTACCTAATAATGTAGGTTGTAAGTTTCCTGGTGCTCCAGTTCTTCTGTAAAGGTTGTATCCTTCTACTCCGTTTCCGTACATTGCTAACCAGTATTCTTTACCAATGATATTCATACGTTCTGCATCACTTGTAGCGGCCATGTATGCGTCTGTAACCGCAATTACATAATCATCTATGTCGCCTGAAGTAGTTACATTTGTAAAGTCTCCTGGATTAGGTAAGAAAGAGGTAACAGTATTCATAGAAGATCTAATTCCTTGCTCTAACATAGCAGCAGCGTCATCAGATGTACCTAAAAATAATGCAGCTTCAGCTCTCATGAAATATACAAATGAGTCCATCATAATTGGCCATATTCCGGCACCTTGTAATCCATCATTATCATCAATTCCATCAGCATCGTTATCATCATAACGTCCACCTACAGGATAAACTCCGAACGTAGTTCTTTTAGTGTTATCTGGTGGAATACCTTCACGATTTGCATGATCTCTACCCCAATAACCATCTCCTCTACCAAATAATGAGCAGAAAGGTAATGGAACAGGTTGCATAGCGTCAATTGCTGTATACGTTGTAGGTCTTGGGTCATTCCAGCAGCTTATTTCATTATCTAGAGTAGCTTCATCAGAAGGAAAGCCACTTGATTGTCTGTATACATAGTATCTTAATCTTGGATCATCCTCACCTTTTTCAACGGCTAATGCCCACATTAAATAGTTAGGAATGTATTCTCCCGTATTGGCAGCTAAATATTCTTCAACAAAATATGGGTGTCTACTTTGTGGGTTTATCGATGTTCCTGAAGACCATTTGAAATCTTCTGAACTTGAAGTGATAATATCTCCACTTGTAAGTAATGCGTTAATTCCTGCTGCAGCTCCTGTTGGATCAATAAGTCGTCTGTTTAAATAGTACTTTAATTTTAACGAATTGGCAAATTTGCTCCAGTTAGGCATCGTATTACTGTTGTCTTCACTGTAGTATAGGTCATTAAAACCAGGTGTATTTGCATCAATACTTGCAAAATCAGCTAATGCTAAGTCTAATTCAGCTAAAGCAGCATCATATACATCAGCACCAGCATCAACAGCTGGGAAAACAATTCCGTTATTTCCTTGTAGTGCTTCTGTATAAGGAACGTCGCCGAAATAATCGACCATTGTCATCATTGTGTATGCTTTAATGATTCTAGCAACACCAATATGTCTAGCGCGTCCAGAGGCAGTAGCAACTGGAATTAGTAATTCTACTTCGTTTAAGATATTGGCGTATGCAGTTGTCCACATGTTGCTATTACTAGCGTTTGTGTTGTTATAGTTTATGGCATATGTATCAAACATATATTCTAAACGTACAGCTTCTGCACCAGATTCAGTTGCATTTTCAAAAAATTGTGCAAGCTGAAACTGTATAAAGTTCAGATTTGTATCCGCATCCAATGCTTCGGGAGTCGGAACGTTTGGATCTACTAGTAAATCTAATTCTGTTGTTTCACAAGAGAAGACAAGTATTAGACCTAGCAACCAAAATAATATATTACTTTTTATTTTCATTGTTAATTTTTTTTAGAAAGTTACTTTTACGCTCATACCGTATCTTCTTGAATTCCAAGAAGTCAAATAGTCAAATCCTTGAGAGTTACCTACACCTAAACTGTTTAATTCAGGATCGTAGTTTACACTGTCTGGAGTATTAAATGCTTTTACAAATAAGTTTTGACCAGAAACAGTAAATGATACATTTCCGAATGGTGTTTTGTCTAACCATTTTTTTGGAAGTCTATAGCTAATAGCTGCTTCTCTTAATCTAATGTGAGTAGCGTCGTATATTAATACTTCATCAATTCCAAAACCAATATTATTAAAATATGCTTCGGTAGCAGTTAATTGAATGTCGTTTGGTTGTCCAGTAGCTTGACGTACGCCTGGTAATACAATACTTTGAGTTCTGTCAAAATCTGTATCTTCAACAAGTCCTCTACCTACTAAGGCACCAATTGTTGTTGCGTAAATGTCTCCACCTTGTTGGTATTCCCATTGCATGTTGAATGTCCAGTTTTTCCAAGTTAATCCAGTATTTACTGTAGAGAACCAATCTGGATTTGGATCTCCAATAACTCCATTTTCAGGATCTTGAAGCCAGTACCCATCTTCTCCTACGAGTCTGTTTCCGTTTTCGTCTTTTGCAATTTGTCCACCAACAATTACACCTAGTGGTTGATTGTTAATCGCAGCATTTGTTGTTGAGCTAAATAAACCTCCGTACTGGATTTGTTCTCCTTCATCAAGACCTTTTACAACACTTTCATTTTGTGTAAAGCTACCAGAGATTTTAAATTCAAAGTCTTCTGTTCTTACAGGAGTAATGTCAAAGCCAATTTCAAAACCTTCATTAATTACATTACCAATATTTGTAAATGTGCTTGTGTATCCTGTTTCAGGAGCTAAAGGTCTAGCGATAATTAGGTTTTCTGTGTCTTTATTATAATATGTGAAGTCAATTCCAACTCTGTTGTCTAAAACTCTTGCTTCAAGACCAATTTCAAATTCTTTAGAAAGCTCTGGCTTTAAGTTTGGATTTGGTAAGAAGTTTTGAATACTTGTTGTCGTAGTTCCAAGTCCACCAGCTGTTTGGAAAATATTAGGAACTAAAGAAACTGCACTTCTTGTAGTATAAGGTACTGTGTAACCAGGAGAAGTACCATAACCAGCTCTAAGCTTTAAGAAGTTTAATCCGTTTGTAGAACGTAGTCCTTCAAAAGCAGATGTAGGAATGAATGACATACTTACACCAGGTGAAAACTGTGATCTGTTTTCCTGTTCAAGTGTAGAATCCCATTCGTTTCTCAAAGAAGTGTTTAAGTATAAGAAATTCTTATACGAAAGTGTTCCTGAAACATATGCAGCCACGTTATTTCTTTCATTAAATGTTTGGTATGTTTGGCTGTTATCAGCAAAAACAGTTCCTTCAATAATAGTACTTGAGTTGCTAAAGTTTAAGTGATTTAATAAACCATAGATGATTTGATCTCTACTTTCGGAGCCATCACGTTCAAAAACTTGACGCTTCGTTGTACCTCCAATTGTGGCTTGCAATCCAAAGTCTTCGGAAAGTTCTTTATCTAAAGTAAATAGTAAAGATTGATCCCAAATAGTGAATCTTTGCGAAGTTGTTTGTAAATATCCGTTTGGATGTAAACCATCATTAGACCCTTTGTTGATTGCGCGTGTTCCTCTTGTGTTTTGACTGTCAATACCTAAACGGTAACTTACATTTAACCAATCTGCAGCAGCATAAGAAGCTACAAAGTTTGTAAATACACGATCAGTACTTTGCTTGTCTTGAGTGTTGTTAAGCGCCCAAGCTGGGTTTGTACGATCATTACCACCTCTATACCAAATACTTTCTCCAGTAATTGGGTGTTGGTTTGGTAATGTAATATCAACACTTCTTGGTAAGTAAAGAATATTCCAAATAGAAGCAACACCTCCAGTACCAGCAGTAGATGATGTTACGTCACTACCAGTAGAAGCATCTGTAAAAGGACTTCTAATATCTGTTTTAGCTAAACTAATTTTACCAGATAAGGTAAATTTGTTTGACATTTTGTAGGTTCCTCCAACTGAGAAGTTATCTCTTCGTAAGTTGTTGTTTGGAATAAATGATTGATCTTCAACATGTGCATAAGAAGAGTTGAAGCTTCCTTTGTCTCCAAATGCACCAGAAACATTTACAGAAGTGCTAGCAATTGTTCCTGTTTTAAAGAATGCTTCTTGACTATTATAAGGTCTGTAAGTAACATCTTGTGCGTCTAAGTCTGTTCTGCCAGGAAATAACACTGATGGTTCAACACCAAAGTTATTTACAAGCGATGTTCTAAATGCGTTGTCAATAGTTGCTTGACTATCAAAACGTGCTCCCCAGTTACTGAAAAATGCACCATATACGTTTTGGAAACCGTTACCCCAAGTGTCTTGATAGTCTGGTAAAATAATGTCGTTGAAGAAAATAGATTGATTAATAGTAACTTCCATTTTCTTGTTAGCATCTTTTCCTGTTTTCGTTGTAATTAAGATTACACCGTTACGTCCTTCACCACCATATAATGCAGTTGCACTTAAGCCTTTTAAAATACTTACGCTTTCAATGTTGTTAGGGTCAATGTCGGCAAATCTACTTGCTACGTTACCAGATTGGAACGCTCCTGAGCTTGCGGATTGGTTTGCGCTACCTGAAGATCCGTCAAATGGTACGCCATCCACAATAAATAATGGTTGGTTTCCACCTGTAATAGAAGACTGTCCTCTAATAATAATGTTAGAACCACTACCAGAAACCCCTCCTGAACCAGTAATTCGTACACCAGAAGCTTTACCACGTAATATCTTACCGATATCGGTGTCTGCTTTTTGCTCTAAGTCTTTACTGTCAACCGTAGTTACGGCATACCCTAAAGCTTTCTTTTCTTTTTTAATACCCTGTGCGGTAATAATTACTTCTTCTAGTTGGTTGTCAGGTTCTAAAGAAACATTGATGGTGCTTAAAGCACCAACTTTAACTTCTTTTAGTTTGTAACCAACATAACTAAATACCAGTGTTTGTCCTTGATTTACTGAGATGGAGTAATTACCATCAAAATCAGAAGTTGCACCTTTATTAGTCTCTTTAACGACTACGCTGGCCGCGGGAAGCGGAATTCCAGATTCGTCGGAAACAGTACCTTTGACTGTTTTTTCTTGTGCAAGCGCAAGCTGCACCATTAACGCCAGCAAAAGCGTCAACATTCCATTAAACTTTGTTCTCATTGTGTTAATTATTTGAATTAGCTATTCCAAAAATCCTAATAATATGTTAATATTCCTATTTTTTTGAGGAAAAAAGTGGCTAGTTGTCGATAAAAGTAGCATGTTGACTGATGCTAAAAAGAAGTTGATAGACTTATATGCACCTTAGATTCAGATAGTTTAATGGTGGAATCATCCGTTTTTCCAACTGCATAATTAATTTTTAAAAGTCCCGATTTAGATCGAATACCAAGTCCAAAACCAAAACCATATAGTTTTACATCTGTTCCAGTTAAATCGTCTTGTAAATAAGTGAAGTCTATAATGGAGTGTACATACGAATTTCGCGAAAGAATATATCTGTACTCAGTATTGATTGTGCTATATAATGTAGCTTCTAAACTATTTTCGTTAAATCCTCTAATGGATTGTATTCCTCCTAAGCGGAACTTTTCATTCGTTAAATATTGATCGGAAATTAACGCTTCAGAAGTATTGTTAATATAAAAGAAGTTTCTGTCATTCAGTTCCCATAAATAGTTTCCAGTAAATGAAAATTTCGTTTGCTCGTTCTTTTCACGATTATTAGTTCTGCTACCTAATTGCGCTTCTAAGCTTGCGTATATTTTATTTGGGAAAATGCTGTAATTATTATTTCGTTTAGAAAAAGTATACCCAGCAGTCGTAAAGAAACTTTTATAATCATCAATATTTGTATTGGTATTATCTTCTAGTAAGTTATTTGATTCGGTTTGTAAAATTCCGGCATGTACTTGATTGTTTTGGTTAATTTGATAGAAGGTATTTAGTTTCGTATTGACAATATTGAAAAGAGAGTCGCGTCTAAAAATATCCAATCCAGCATTAATACCGATAGGTGAGTTAAAAACATAAGGAATCTTCAAATCTGCTAAAAACTTCGTTTGTCCATTTCCATCATTCTTCCATAAAACGGTAAACTGTTCGCCGGCATTCAAATTATTGATCAATTTCAAATCGAGATAACCATTCAATTTCAAATTTCCCGTTTCCTCATCAGAGTTAAATCCTAAAAAACCATCAAAAAAATTACTCTTTACTTTCTCAATATATACGTATAAGGTTGTAGAGTCTTTTGTAAAAAGCAATTCAGGATCTTTAATTTGACGTGCAAAAGCTAATTGATCAATGCGTTTTGTCTGTTTGGTAATTTCATCTTTATTAAAAACGTTTGAGGTCAATCGTAAATAATGTTTGGTGTATGATTTTGGAAATTTCTCATATCCTTTAATAATAATCTTATCCAAACTTCGCTTTTCAATAACTTTAATGTCTAAATCGGCTACAATAGTTTGCTTGTCTTTAATAATATTTTTTAGCTGAACTTCTGCAAAAGGATTTCCTGTATTTTGAAAATTCTCGACAATGGCTTCTAAAAACGGTGTCAAATCTTCGGGCGAAATGGTAAATGTGCTATCGGTGTAAATTAGATTAAATGCCTTTAGTAGACTTTCGTCTAAATTGTCGCTGTTGTAATTAATAGTTAAAGAAGTATATTTTGTATTCAGGCTGAAAGTACTCTGGTAAATAGAATCATTCACCTTCTCAAGTTTTGAATAAGAAGCGTCAAAATAGCCAATATTAAAAAACGCTTTTTGTAAAGAAATAAGTTCGTCTGCAATAGATTTTATATTTTCGTGCGATTTCTTATAGTTTGTTGCGTTAATAATTTGCTGCGCATCGGCGGTATTTCCATTAATTTGTAAAGTTTGTCCACTGACAAATAAAGAACAAAAAAGGATGAATAATAAAAGGGAAATATGTAGTGTTGATTTTTTCAAGCTAAAAAGGTGAATAAGATCATGCTTCAAAATAACGTAAAAAAACAGGAAATACTATGTGGAAACACTCGAAAAAATTAATCTTATTGAAAATTAAGTCGTTAAGATTTGAATAATTCGAAATAATACTTACCTTTGCCGCCCTCTAAAGAGGGTTTTAACATCAAAAATATATTTAATAATAGATGCCAACAATTTCACAATTAGTAAGAAAAGGAAGAGCCAAAATAACTAAGAAGAGTAAATCGGCTGCTTTAGATTCTTGTCCTCAGAGACGTGGAGTTTGTACGCGTGTATACACGACAACACCGAAAAAACCGAATTCAGCAATGCGTAAAGTTGCAAGGGTTCGTTTAACAAACGGTAATGAAGTGAATGCGTATATTCCAGGAGAAGGACACAATCTACAAGAGCACTCGATAGTATTAGTTAGAGGTGGAAGGGTAAAAGATTTACCAGGAGTTAGATATCACATCGTTCGTGGAGCTTTAGACACCGCTGGTGTAGAAGGTAGAACACAACGTAGATCTAAGTACGGTGCAAAACGCCCAAAGAAGTAATTAAAAACTTTTAATGTAAAGACATGAGAAAAAGTAAGGCTAAAAAAAGACCTCTTTTGCCAGATCCAAGATTTAACGATCAGTTAGTAACGCGTTTTGTGAATAACTTAATGTGGGATGGTAAGAAGTCGGTAGCATTCAAAATTTTCTATGATGCAATTGATATTGTAGAAGAAAAGAAAACAGACGAAGAGAAATCAGGTTTGGAATTGTGGAAAGATGCATTATCTAATGTAATGCCACACGTAGAAGTTCGCTCTCGTAGAGTAGGTGGAGCTACATTTCAAATTCCAATGCAAATTCGACCAGATAGAAAAGTATCTATCGCTATGAAGTGGTTAATTAGCTATTCTCGTAAAAGAAACGAGAAGTCAATGGCTTTAAAATTAGCTTCTGAAGTATTGGCAGCTGCCAAAGAAGAAGGTGCAGCAGTTAAAAAGAGAGTAGATACACATAAAATGGCTGAGGCGAATAAAGCATTCTCTCATTTTAGATTTTAATTCATTACATAACTAAGAAATGGCTAGAGATTTAAAATATACTAGAAATATTGGTATTGCTGCGCATATTGATGCGGGTAAAACTACTACGACTGAGCGTGTACTATATTATACAGGTGTAAGTCATAAAATTGGAGAAGTACATGATGGTGCTGCTACAATGGACTGGATGGAGCAAGAGCAAGAACGTGGTAT
>NZ_JBGCDL010000257.1:0-5702 GCF_045105435.1 Kordia sp.
TCGCTCTGCTCTTAGATTGTTAGTCACGCTTCGCTTTAGTATCGCTTTACTTTTAGGGCATAAAATTTTAGTGTATTAAAATAAAATTCTTACAAATTTTACTTAATTTGGGATGATTCTGATTACAAAACGTCAGTTCGAGTGTTTTTTGAAAAAAAATGTATCGAGAACAGCTTTTAGATCTTCAGCTAACCTAGATTACAAGCTCATTGAAGATATGGACGATAATGAATATCTAAAGTGTCTAAAGTCATTTCAATATGTGCAAAATTCCAATTACAAAGATATTTTACGTTATATAGATTCCGAAAAGTTTCAAGTAATCATCATGGGACATTCTTGTGGTTTATCAGATAGAGTTTTATTGAATACAATTTTTGAGCATGAGAATTGCCGTTCTATCAAAGTGTATTATTATAAAAATGGTGACTATGATAATTACACAGAGATCATTCAAAATATTTCTAGGCATTTTAATGATAAGAAACTCATGCGAACCAAAATTGTAGAGAAAACCTTGTGTGAACCAATGCCGCAAATTCAGTTACCGAAAAAAGTATGATAGTGCCATTTTTCACATAAAAAGGCTGTCTAAAAAGTTTCAAAAGCCGTCATTCTGGACTTGATCCAGAATCTCATAAAGCTGATTTTTAACTGTTATGCGAAACCGAATCAAGTTCGGTTTGACGAAATTATAACTTTTTAGACAGCCTCTTTTTATGCTGTATATTTTGGTGAGAATTATATTTTAATGAGCTTCTTAGTAGCAGTTTCTCCCGTATTTGATTGAATGTTTACGAAATATACGCCACTAGCTAAATCGTTAATAGAAATAGTGTTTAACACTTGATTTTTTAACGCAACCGTTTTAATAACTTTTCCGTTGATGTCAACAATAGAAAGACTTTTCAATTGAATTCCTTTGGTTGCGGCAATCGTAATTTTATTCTGAGCAGGATTTGGATACATGCCAATCAATGTCGCTAAATCGGGAAATTCTATCGTAGATAACACCGTATTTTCATAGATTTTTACATTTCTATAAAAAGAAGTGGCATCATTATACGTTCCACCGCCAGGATAATTATTATTTGTAAACGTATTGTTGAACGCGTCATTATCTGCTGCAAAAAATAAATACGGAATGGTACCTGAATACAATTGTCCGATTGGAATGGCATAATGTTTATACGTAAACCTATCGGCATCTGTATACGTATTAAAATCAAGATTTACAGTAGCAGAAGCCGTCACATTTTGAAAACCATATAACTTGTATGAAAGAACTGGATTGAGCGCTAAATCGTCGTCAATTCCTATGTAATGTATTTCACCATCAATGGTGCTCATAAAATCAAATTCAATCACCGTATTTGGCGTAATATTATAATTGATTTCTATAGCTTTCCATCCATTAGTTGCCACATACAAAGTAGCTCCGTTGTCGTACACATCAGAAACTCCGTTATCCTGTGCTACATCGTAGGTTAAAATGGTTTCATTGTTAAAATTTATAATTGGAAGTGCTGTATCGCATGCGTCAATTTCAGTCGAATTTGCATCTAAATTTACATCCGGAAAGCCGTTGCATTCATCAACACTATCACAAATACCATCGCCATCGCTATCGTTATTGATGTCATTTGGGCAATCGTCACACGCATCCGGAATATTGTCCATATCGGTGTCTAATCCGCCAGAACAGCCATATAAAGTAGCCAATACGTTGTCAATACTCCACAAGTTGTTTCTGTCTGCTACCGAAGAATTTAACGCAGCTTCCATACGCACTTTTTGTCCTTGTGTAAACATGGCATACGTTGACGCTGTATAGTCCATCATATTGGTAAGATTGTCTACACTTCCACAATTTGTAACTGTACCAGGACCTGGATAATCGTCTAAATCGGCAATGAGATTTCCTTTCGTATTTGGTGTATCATCAACAGAATCATCAAAATTGCAATAGACATCATTTCCATTTCCGCCTGCATTTGCCCAAATATGATATACATTCAGCCAATGTCCAACTTCATGCGCTAAATTATGAAACCAATTTTGAACCATTTCTCCGTGTTCTCCAAAAGCCCAAGCAGACATTACGTGTCCGTCTAAATACGCATCTTCACTACTTGCTACATTTGGCGGAAACGTTGCAAAACCAGATGTTCCGCTACCATCCACAGCTTGTCGTACGACATAAATATTAAAGTAATTTTCACGTGGCCAATGATAGGTTAAACGCATATCCGGATTGTTTCCGCGCAAGGTGTAAAAACCATCTACTTGTCTGTCAATTCCGTTCGTAGGATTTCCTTGCGGATCGAATTTTGCTAAGACAAATCGTAGTTTTTTAGTATCAAAAGCGCCTCGTACGGGAAGAAAACTCGCGTCAATATTTTGATCAAAAGCGGTATTTCCTGCAAAGAAAATATTTAGCGATTCAATAGCTCTTTCTACAGCGGCATCAGAAATATTTTCAACGCCATTGTTATGAATAATGTGCACAACTACGGGAATAATATAATCGGTTCCGATGGTCAATCCTTCAACTCCCGAAAAATCTTTACTTGTCGCAATCGACTGAAAGCTATTTGTAAAATCTTCCAATTCTTGAAACGCAGGATTATTTTCTGGTCGCAATTCAGGTCGTGTTTCATACAACTGTTGCTGAACAATATCTTGTCCGCAAGGTTGTTGTGCATGCGCGCTAAAGATAACACAGAGAAAGAAAGCGAAGCGTATCATTTTTTTCATAGTTCGTAAAAAATTCAGTAAACGTAAAAGTATACTTTTTTTAAAAACCTAATTGTTAACTTGTGTAAACGCCTTGAGTTGGGCATTTTTTAGTTTGTATTCATGTGTAGTTGAATATCCAAACCAACGAACTTTTTACGCAGAACATCAATCTTTTCTTGTAATGTTATTGGATTGATTTTTAGGTCGGGAAAAATAGTAGCATCAGGTTTTACGGTGATTTTTGTGTAATTTTTCTTTTCGTCGCTTCCGCAGATAGTTCTCGCTTCGGTTTTACCTTCTTTAAATAAAAACTCACCTTTTTCTCCGTTTGAATACGTGATTAATTTACACCATTCAGAAGCGGCATTAATTGTCATCATTCCTAATTCGCAAAACTCATCACCAACTGCCAAATGTTTCTTTTGATTATGACATGCGCCTATCGTTGTCATTATAGTTTCAGCATGTGTTTTGTTATCATTACCATAAATAGGTTTTAACGACATTCCTGCATCATATTCAATTGAGAAATAATCTGAGTACAGCGTAATTTTAAGATAATTACAATTATTATCCATGACTTCATCAAAAGCATGGCAAGCGGTTTCTAACGGAAGTCTATCCAAAGATTTCTCAGTATATACTTTCTTAAAATACATTTGTGGACGCATTCGAACATGATCTCTTGATTCTAATGAATGAATACTTTCTGAAGTATATTTTGGCTTTTCTTCTTTCATGTGAAACTTAAAGTCTATTATGTGTTTTTAAAATAGCATCATTAAAGACAACCATGGTCCACACAGGATCAAAATCGATACTAGTAATTTCAGGTAACGCATCTGGTTCAGGTTCATCCATGGCAATGATGCGAACAGTTTTATGCTTGAAACTTAAAATTACATCCGATAGAAAAGGAATGCCATCGATTTTTTGCGTTAAAAAATTAATATCTTCAATTTTTTGACCAATGAATTCTTTCCAATCATCAGAGGTGGAAACATCAATCCCTTTTGAATGACTATCAGGTGTGTAAAGTCCAGATCGCACTAAAAAATCAATACCTTCTTGTTCTCTGTTGTTAATAGCATCTCTGGCATCTTCGTAATACAAATGATAGCAGTATTCAACCGTAGGATCGTCTTCTAACCAAACCCAATTAATCCATTGTTCATTGGAAAGTCGAATGCATATAGCTGTATCAATTAAATGAAAACCATCGTATTGGTATGGGCGCTCTTTATAATCGCTAATAACATACTGTACTTGTTCAATAGTTTGCCCAACAATATTTTTCTTTTTCCTTTCTATGGATAAAGAGGTTTCTTGGTGAATTGAAATTGCATTTTCAAAATTTGATATTGCCATAAAATTGGTGTTGACTTTTGAGTTTCAAATTAATGAAATTCTACCAAAAAAAATAGTCTTTAGTAGCAAAAAATTGCTGCTAAAGACTATTTTAAAATTTTTATAAAAGTGATGATTGCTATGAATAGTATTGAGTTATGAGAATTGAGATGTTTCTCACTTCGATAAGCTCAGTGTAAACAAATTCACAAAAAGCCAATACCAAAAAGCTAAGAGCCAAAAGCTGATAACTAATTCATTAAATCTTCAATCTCATCAGCTTCTATAGGAATATTGCGCATTAAGTTAAATGGTTCGCCTGTTGGCTGAATCACAACATCATCTTCCAAACGAATACCAAAACCTTCTTCCGGAATGTAAATTCCCGGTTCAACTGTAAATACCATGTTTGCTTGCATTGGCTCTGTTAAGATTCCGTAATCATGTGTATCAAGTCCCATGTGGTGAGAAGTTCCATGCATAAAGTATTTTTTATACGCTGGCCAATCTGGATTTTCGTTTTGTACATCTGCTTTATCTATCAAGCCAAGACCTAACAACTCAGAAGTCATTAGTTTTCCAACTTCTACATGATATGCAGCCCAGTCTGTACCTGGAACGAGCATTTTAGTAGCATCATTTTTCACACGATTTACTGCATTGTAAACAGCTTTTTGTCGCTCCGAAAAACGACCGGAAACTGGAACGGCACGTGTCATATCGCTAGCATAATTGGCATATTCTGCACCAACATCCATTAAAATAACATCACCAGCTTTACATTGCTGATTGTTTTCTATATAATGCAATACGTTTGCATTATTTCCAGAAGCTACGATAGGCGTGTAGGCAAACTTTTTAGAACGATTTCTTAGAAATTCATGCATAAATTCAGCTTCAATTTCATATTCCCAAACACCAGGTTTTACAAAGCTTAAAATTCTGCGGAAGCCTTTTTCGGTAATATCGCAGGCTTTTTGTATCAAATCAATTTCAATTGGATCTTTTACCGAACGCAAACGCTGTAAAATAGGATTGCTTTTCGCAACACTGTGCGCAGGATATTTGGCTGTTAGCCATTTTGTAAAACGATCTTCGCGTGTTTCTGTTTCTACATTGGCGCGGTAATGTTCGTTTGTGTTGATGTACACTGTATCGCATTGCGTCATAATTTCAAACATGATTTTTTCCATGTCTTTCAACCAATACACCGTTTTAATTCCAGAAGTTGCCAATGCCGCTTCTTTTGTTAACTTTTCACCTTCCCAAACAGCAATATGTTCGTTGGTTTCTTTTAAGAATAAAATTTCACGATGCTTTTCTTTTGGACAGTCTGGAAATAAGACTAAAATACTTTCTTCTTGATCTACACCACTTAAAAAAAAGATATCTCTATGTTGCTCAAACGGCATGGTGCTATCTGCGCTGATTGGGTAAATATCATTCGAATTAAAAACAGCCAAACTACTCGGTTTCATCTGTGTCATGAAGTTTTTACGATTCTTGATAAATAAGTTGCGATCTATTGGATGGTATTTCATTTTGGTAATTTTAATTGATTTCCCTCAAAAATAATCAAACAAAAAAAGAAATTGGTAGCCAAATGGCGTTTTTTT
>NZ_JBGCDL010000258.1:0-3531 GCF_045105435.1 Kordia sp.
TTTTTTAGGATTGCATGCATACACGCCCGAACTCCAAACTGGATTTGCTTCAATTAAAGCCCAACCTTTGTTAGGAATGTAGCCAACATCAATGACGACAGCTTTTGGTAAATTGTGTTCATGTTGCTTTTTTTACTTATAAACCAATTTCTTTGACTATATCTACACGTTCGTTATTACATGAAAGTATGTTTTCTGTTGAGTTAAAATCTCCAAAGTCTGTAATTGTTTGTAACCAGTTGTTTTTTAATTGTGTTAATGTATTTTTTGCTTGAAGCGTGATTTTTTTCCTGAGAATAAAATCTACAATTTTAGGAACATGTATTAATAATTTTTCCTTCGAATATACTTCAATGTTTTGTGTGATGAGCAATTCATTTTGCACCAAATAGAACGCGATTATTTTCCAAATATCTGCATCAATTGTGTTTTTTTGGTTGAAGCTTTCTATTTCAGAAAAATCAATTGTTTTTAATACGTCTAATTTTAATTGAAACGGATGAATTCCACGTATAATCGGTCTAATTTTCGTTCGCAAATGCGTTCGTGTCAACATTGTTAAAATTGTTCTGACAGCTTTGTAAATTGCCAAGGTTTTGTTTCGTTTGATAGTTCTTGTGACAGGAATTTCAAACAGTTGGTCATGATGTTTATGCGTGTGATAGAAAGCGTTGTTGAGCGAATCTATCCAAGATTTTGTATAAATCGTATCTATTAAAATTCCATCTTCAATTACTACAAAAATTGCATTCCAATTCAATTGAAAATTAAGTTTTAATTGTTTTAATTTCCGTTTGCGTTCTTCTTGCGTAGCTGGCATTTCTGCTTTTGGCAATACAATAATCACGTCAATATCTGTGGAACTTTTAGAACCATATTGAAAGTATTGATACGGGAAATTGTCAATTTTTGTTAGACTTGGTTTCATGATTTTATATTGCTTTTAACCATCGTTATAAATAGCTTTATATGCTTTTGCAAAGCTTCTGAGTTTTGTTCTTTTCGCAATAGATAGTTTTCCAATTCGGGAAATAATTCTATGATTGCTTCTTTTGTATAGACTTCTTTATTGTTTAGCAAAGCTAGTGTCATTCCCAATTGAAACGCCATCGTTTTATAGACTTCTATGACTGAACCGTGTTTGCCAAAATCTGTGTGTTTTTTGAGTTCAATTTGAGCTAAAAAATCAAGTTGTGTATTAACATTTTCACGAATTGCTGCTTTTGCTTGTGCACGCAAATCTGTTCGTGTAAAATTTCCAACTAATGTACGCGCACAACGTACAATTCGCGATTCCAAGTTTCTAGAAACCAATTTTTTTATATGATTTTTATACACTTGATCGTGCAAACCGTAGGTTGTAAATAACGCGTTATTGAGTTCGTCGGCGCTGCCTTTAAAGTTTTCTACGATAACTCCGTTCCGTACAATTGCCAAATTTGCATTTATAGGTTTTGACGTGTTGAAAACCGTTTGTTCTGCATACATTTTTACAGCTTCATGATTCCTTTTAGTATCATCCAGACTGTCAACAAAAAAACATACATCGAAATCTTCCGAACTTTTTGAGCCAAATATTTGATATGTAGGTTTCATGATTTTTTGATTAAAAATTTCCGTAGAAGACTTGTAAGCAAGGGATTTGTAGTTTTTGTCTCCACAAATCGACCACTTGGTTTCTGTCGTCTAATACAAATTCGATGTAATAGTTGTTTTCAATATTTTCTGTAAATAGTTCTTCTTTTATGATAGCATCTTTTCGGTTGTCTTTTACTTTTCGCATCCACAACGCGTCATATTCCACTTCGTACTTTTCTAACCAACGTTCTGTTTCTGGTTGATGTGCAGCACTTCTGCCAGATAGTAACAAGATTTTAAAACCTAAGTTTTTATAGTTTTTGACTAAATTGACAATTGGAATGTTCGGCAAATCATGTTCACATTTGTTGCCTTCAAACGGACTTCTGTTATTGATTAAGGACAACGTACCATCTAAATCGCAAATGATTGCTTTCGGCAATGAAGCATCTTGTTCCCTGATTTCATTTTTCAATCTTTTTTCTCCGTGCAATTGCTTATGCATTTTTAGAATGACTTCTCTTCCCACAGGATTTTCTCGTTTTACATCTCTTGCGATAGCTTCATCGACATCAATTTCCATAATTTTTTCTTCTACTTTTACTTGATGTCCAGTTTCTGCTCTATAATCTGCGGCAATTTGTTGAATTCGTTCTAAGTTCGATTTATCAAGATTTGTATCATCGACAATGACATGTTTTCCATGAATCAACGCTTCTTTAATTAAAAAATCGCGTGTTCTTTTGATGAATTTTTCATTTCCTTTTGAGAAATGTCCGTTGTCTAACATGGCACGTAAACTATCACGATTGATACGTTTGTACATTCCTGGACTATCTGCAATGAGTTTCTTTGCGTATGTTGATTTCCCTGAAGCAGGAATTCCTTTGAGTATGATTATTTTTTTCATAATTATTTTCCCGAGAAAGCGGGAATCTTACTTTTAATTAAATTCATTTGAAAATGCTTTTTCGAATGTTGGACGAATGTATTTCCAAATGATTTGATCGTATTTTTTGTTGTTTTTCATTGCAAATAATACTGCTGTATATTCACAGGTTTTAAAGTATGCTGCGGTTTCGCTATCGGTTGCCATTTCTTTGTATTCCGCTTTCGCGATGTTTTCAATTTTGGTAAAATTGGCTTGTAATTCCGCTTCTACTTTTCGTACCCAAGTGTAAAATTCGTCAGGCACATTTTCAATCCATTGTATCAATGTTCCTTCTGTTTTTAAGGTTTCCCAAATCGTTAATGATGAAACTTGCGTTACAATTTTATGCAATTCAATATAATCTTCAAACTTAATCTTTACTCGAAAACCATTTTTATATTGAATGACAAATCCTTCTTGGTTTTTCCAGTTGAATGCTTTCAATTCCAATAAGGAAGTAAAATCATAACGTGTTGGTACTGGAAAACCAATATCCTGCAACGTTTCATTTTGTCCACTTTTGGTATCTATAATTGCTAATAAAACCAACTTTTCTTCTGTACCGTAATCTACAATAATTCTGTTTTCTGGATAAATAATTTCAAACATATAGGTTTTACTTTTATCTAATTTATCAAAAGTTGCTGCATATTTTTCATGCAATATTTTGGTTGCTTTAATGGCTTGTTTGCTTGTAAATGAACCTCTGGTTGCTATATATGGCGTGTTATCTAACCAATATAAAATACCTAACGAACCGTCCATTTTTTCAAATACTTCAAAAGACTCGTTTGGCAATTGATCGTATCCAATTTCTTCTACATTGAAAAATTTCTGAATTGTATTTGCTACAATGTTGTAGTTTTCATCTAAAATCAATCCTCTACATTGCAAGGTTTCTTTGGTCCAATATTGTTCGTATTGCGCTGCTTGCGTATAGTTATATATCCAAAGATTTGCCGTTGGATGCTTACAGTTATGAATGTAACCATTAGTCATTGCTTGCTTTAATTTTTCGATAT
>NZ_JBGCDL010000259.1:0-8958 GCF_045105435.1 Kordia sp.
TTCATCATAAAATCAACACCATTCCCCATTTCAGTATGTAATAATACAACTACTGGTTTTCCTTTTCCTGTTCTTGATTTTGCTTCTGCCAAACCATCTTTAATCGCTTGGATGTTGTTTCCTTCTTCAATTTCCAATACGTCCCAACCAAAAGCTTCAAACTTCGCGCTAAGCGAACCTAAAGGCAATACATCGTCAGTAGCACCATCAATTTGTTTCTTGTTATAATCAATCGTAGCAATATAATTATCAACTTTATTTCCAGAAGCATACATAATAGCTTCCCAGTTTTGTCCTTCTTGCAATTCACCATCGCCGTGTAACGAATATACCAAGTGATTGTCTCCATTCAACTTCTTCGTCAACGCAGTTCCAATAGCAACCGACATTCCTTGTCCTAACGAACCCGAAGCAATACGAATTCCAGGCAATCCTTCATGCGTTGTTGGATGTCCTTGCAAGCGAGAATTTAACAAACGGAACGTGTTCAATTCTTCCACAGGAAAATACCCGCGATGCGCCAATACGCTATAAATTACAGGAGAAATGTGACCATTAGACAAAAAGAAAACATCTTCTTCCTTTCCATCCATAGCGAAACCGTCATTCAGTTTCATGGTATCATTGTATAAAGTGACTAAAAATTCAGCACAACCTAAAGAACCTCCTGGATGACCAGAATTTACTTTGTGTACCATTCTCAAGATATCTCTACGGACTTGAGTAACTAAATTTTCTAACGTTTTGTTATCAGACATTGTGTATTTGTTAGTAGTTTTTGTAAAGCACCAAAAGTAAGTTATAAAATACCGTAAACAAAAGAAGTTTACAGGCATTTATTAACGAATTGGTGTGAATAAAGTATAATATCAATAAAAGTGTGTAAATGTTTGAAAATGAATTCATAAACTTTTAATGGAAACGTAAAAGAATGATTGAAAATGTAGATTGATTCCTAGAATCCCAAATTTTAATTTTTTATTAGTAAAATCATCTTATAATCTTACTTATATTTGCCAACTGATGATGCCACTATCTATGTAATTACGAAGCTCTTTTTTAGGCTTTCGCCAGAAGAATCTCGTGGTAACATACAAACAAATAGTAGGCAATAGCAAAGCATACATGAAATTTGATTTAAAAGGAAAAGATCCACAAAGTAAAGCCAGAGCAGGAGTAATTACTACTGACCACGGAACTATAGAAACGCCAATTTTTATGCCCGTAGGAACAATCGGAACTGTAAAAGGTGTGCACCAACGCGAATTAAAAGAAGATATCAATCCCGATATTATTCTTTCAAATACGTACCATTTATATTTACGACCACACACAGAAATTCTTGAAAAAGCAGGAGGATTACACAAATTCATGAATTGGGATCGCAATATATTGACAGATTCTGGAGGATATCAGGTATATTCTTTATCTGCCAATAGAAAAATAAAAGAAGAAGGTGTAAAATTCAAATCACATATTGACGGTTCATACCATTTCTTTACGCCTGAAAATGTAATGGAAATACAGCGTACAATCGGAGCCGATATCATCATGGCTTTTGACGAATGTACACCGTATCCGTGCGATTATAGATATGCAAAACGTTCCATGCACATGACGCATCGTTGGTTAGATCGTTGCATTACGCACTTAGAAAAAACTCCATTCAAATACGATTACAGTCAAGCATTTTTTCCAATCGTTCAAGGAAGTACTTATAAAGACTTACGTAAACAATCGGCAGAATTTATTGCTTCGCGCAATGCGGTCGGAAATGCAATTGGTGGATTATCCGTTGGAGAACCAGCCGAGGAAATGTACGCAATGACCGATGTTGTTTGTGAAATTCTTCCAGAAGACAAACCACGCTATCTAATGGGCGTTGGAACACCAATAAATATCTTAGAAAACATCGCTTTAGGTGTTGATATGTTCGACTGTGTCATGCCAACACGTAACGCCAGAAACGGAATGCTATTCACGGCATACGGAAGTATCAACATCAAAAATAAAAAATGGGAAGACGATTTTTCTCCAATTGATGAAATGGGCATCACGTATGTAGATACAGACTATTCAAAAGCATATTTACGCCACTTATTTACGGTAAATGAATTGTTAGGAAAACAAATTGCGACCATTCACAACTTAGGATTTTATCTGTGGTTGACAAGAGAAGCAAGAAAACACATTTTAGCAGGAGATTTCAGAGAATGGAAAGATAAAATGGTCAAACAAATGAACAATCGTTTATAAGAACAAATGAAGCGCGCATGTTAAAAAGTTCTCTTCTGAGGAAATAATTAATAGCGAGTTACATCTGACAGCATAAAAAAATAAAAACAACAAATGAAAATACTAGATTGGTATATCATTAAAAAATATCTACTAACATTCTCCGTAATGTTATTATTATTTGTTCCTATCGGAATCATGGTAGATATTTCTGAAAACATAGATAAAATGTTGGCATCCAAAGCGCCAACAGACGAAATTGTCATGTATTACGTGAATTTTGTCCTCTATTTTGCCAATCTCTTATTTCCTATATTCCTATTCCTTTCGGTAATTTGGTTTACGTCCAAAATGGCGAACGACACGGAAATCATTGCAATACTAAGCTCAGGAGTTTCCTATTTGCGCTTCTTACGACCGTTTTTAGTCGCGGCATCCGTAGTCGCAATTGTTGCTTTTGTGATGGGAATGTATATTGTGCCAAACGCTAGTAAAGGCTTCAACGAGTTCCGGTTTGAATACATAAAAAAAGGACGGAAACAACTGCGAGACAATTCCGAAATCTACAAGCAAATCACGAACAATGATTTCATCTATCTAAAAGTATTTAATTTTGAAAGTGGACGAGGAGACAACTTTACACTAGAACATTTTGAAAACAATGTGCTAAAATACAAAATGCAAGCGCGTACCATAAAATACAACGAAAAAGACAGTACATATACATTGCGTGGATACAAAAAACGGATTGTTGGCGCTATGAACGATAGTTTAATCAGTGAAAACAGACTAGACACTATTTTTCCTTTTGCTGTGGAAGATTTAACGCCAGTTACTTACATGGCAGAAACCTTAAACTATAAAGAATTAGACGAATTCATTGAGAAAGAAAAAAAATCAGGTTCGCCAAATGTCAACAAACACCTATTGGTAAAATACAAACGTTGGAGTTTGCCAATAACAGCGTTCATTCTAACCATCATTGCGGTTGCAGTATCTTCTATGAAACGTAGAGGTGGAATGGGCGTAAACCTTGCATTCGGAATATCTATTGCATTCATATACATATTCTTCGACAAAATATTTGGTACAATGGCAGAAAAATCAGGATTCTCTCCAATGTTAGCTGTTTGGGTTCCAAACCTTGTTTTTGGAGTATTAGCTGTTTATTTACTGTACAATGCTAGGCGATAAACTCAAAAACTATCTGCACCTGCATCTATTAGTTTTCATTGCAGGTTTTACGGCAATTCTTGGGGAATTAATCACAATTAAAGCCATTCCACTGGTTTGGTATCGCATGTTAATTGCTGGTATATTGATGCTTTTGTTTATTAAAATATCAAAGATTCGGCTCAAAATATCATTCAAAACATTTTTGAAATTTGCCTTGGCAGGAATTATTGTTGCGCTGCATTGGATCACCTTTTTTGGCGCTATTGATGTCTCCAATGTTTCCATAACATTAGTGATGTTTTCTACAGGAGGATTTTTTGCTTCGTTTATTGAACCCATCATCTACCGAAGAAAAATAGTATGGTACGAAATCATATTCGGAATTATTGTAATTATTGGCGTTTTCATTATCATGGATAGTGAATTCAAATATATAAATGGAATTATTTTAGGTGTAATTTCTGCATTTTTATCAGCATTATTCTCTGTAATCAACGGAAAATTTGTAGAAAAACACAATGCATCCACCATTTCTTTTTACGAATTTATATGTGGTGTAGCCTTTATATCTATCTATTTGATGTTTGCCGCAGATGGTTTTTCAAAGGAAAATTTCTTTATACTAAAACCAAGCGATTGGATATACATTTTTATATTGGCTTCTATTTGTACGGCTTATGCGTTCATTGCTTCAACTCATATTATGAAGTATATAAGTCCATATACTGTTGTATTAACATATAACTTAGAGATTGTTTATGGAGTCATTTTAGCGTTTATCTTCTTTCCTGAACAAGAAAAAATGGGACCAGGATTTTACTATGGAAGCTTGCTAGTAGTGGCAACAGTTTTGGTAAATGGAATCTTAAAAAATCGCAGAAAAAGAAAATCCGTAGATGGCATTGAAATTTCATAAATTAAAGTTCTATATTTGTAGACTGAAACAACTAAACGTATACTCAAAGCATGGAATATTTAGAGTTTGAGCTACCTATTAAGGAATTAAACGATCAACTGACAAAATGCAAGGCAATCGGTCATGAAAGTGATATTGATGTAACTGAAACATGTCAGCAAATTGAAAAAAAATTAGCAGCGACTAAAAAAGATATATATAAAAACCTAACGGCTTGGCAACGTGTACAACTATCACGGCATCCAAACAGACCATATACTTTAGATTACATAAACGCTTTATGTGGCGATTCTTTCCTAGAATTACACGGAGATCGTAATGTAAAAGACGACAAAGCAATGATCGGTGGATTGGGTAAAATTGGAGATCAATCCTATATGTTTATTGGTCAACAAAAAGGATACAACACCAAAACACGTCAATACCGAAATTTCGGAATGGCAAATCCAGAAGGATACAGAAAAGCATTGCGCTTAATGAAATCTGCTGAAAAATTCGGAGTTCCTGTAGTAACCTTAATCGATACGCCAGGTGCATATCCAGGTTTGGAAGCTGAAGAACGCGGACAAGGTGAAGCAATTGCAAGAAATATTCTTGAAATGACACGCTTAAAAGTGCCAATTATCACCGTTATTATTGGTGAAGGTGCTTCTGGTGGAGCATTAGGAATAGGTGTTGGAGACAGCGTATTAATGCTTGAAAACTCTTGGTATTCAGTAATATCTCCAGAAAACTGTTCTTCAATTCTATGGAGAAGTTGGGAACACAAAGAAAAAGCAGCAGATGCTTTAAAGTTAACCGCAACGGACGCTATAAAAATCAAAGTAATTGATGAAATTGTCAACGAACCTCTTGGTGGAGCGCATACCGATCGTGAAGGAACATTTATTGCAGTACGTGATGCCATAGTTGCACACTATGATAAATTAAAAAACTTATCACAAACAGATTTAGTAAGTTCACGTATGGATAAATATTCAAAAATGGGTGAATTTAAAGGCTAAGCCTATACAACATAAGGAAATATAAAAATCCGGAGTTTAGGCTTCGGATTTTTTTTAGGCTTATTAACAAAAAAAAGAACTTATCAACAATTTCGTATTATAAAATAAACTCTAAAGAGTAAAAGTAATACCTACTTTCGCAGTCATGGAAAATGTAAACCCTAAGCAAGTATATAAAACTGATAAAAGCAATATAATTAGCCTTGAAAAAGGAAAATTGCCACCACAAGCAATCGATCTCGAAGAAGTAGTACTTGGTGCTATGATGATCGATAAAAAAGGGGTCGATGAGGTAATTGATATTCTAAGTCCAGAAGCATTTTACAAAGAAGCAAACAAATTGGTGTACGAAGCCATTTTTCAACTATTTGAAAACTCTGAGCCAATTGATTTACTAACGGTTTCTTCGCAACTTCGTAAAAATGCCAATCTTGAAGTAGTTGGTGGCGACTTTTACCTAATATCGCTTACGCAGAAAGTTTCCTCATCAGCGCATATTGAATTTCATGCACGTATCATCTTGCAAAAATTCATTCAGCGTAGTTTAATTAAAATCTCCAATGAAATTATTGAAGATGCGTACGATGAAACGACCGACGTTTTCTCATTGCTCGACAAAGCAGAATCACGTTTGTATGAAGTAACGCAAGGAAACATTAAAAAATCGTCTGAAACGGCGCAAAGTTTGGTAATTCAAGCCAAGAAAAAAATTGAAGAAATTTCCAATAAAGAAGGTTTAAGTGGTATTCCAACAGGTTTTACACAATTAGACAAACTAACTTCTGGATGGCAACCAAGTGATTTAATCATTGTGGCAGCACGTCCAGGTATGGGAAAAACAGCATTAACCTTATCGATGGCACGAAATATTGCCGTAGATCAAAATATTCCGGTAGCATTCTTCTCTCTGGAGATGGCTTCTGTACAGTTAATTACACGTCTTATCTCTTCGGAAACAGGATTATCTTCCGAAAAATTACGTACGGGAAAATTAGCCAAACACGAATGGGAACAATTAAATGTAAAAGTAAAAGGACTTGAAAAAGCACCTTTATTCATTGATGATACACCTTCACTTTCCATCTTTGACTTGCGAGCAAAAGCACGTCGTTTAGCATCGCAACACGGAATTCGTATGATTATGATTGATTACTTGCAGCTAATGACCGCAGGTGGAAGTCAAAAAGGAGGCGGAAACCGTGAACAGGAAATCTCAACAATCTCGCGTAACTTAAAAGCATTAGCAAAGGAATTGAATGTTCCTGTAATTGCCTTATCACAGTTATCACGTGCGGTGGAAACACGTGGAGGAAGCAAAAGACCATTACTTTCCGATTTACGTGAATCGGGAGCGATTGAGCAAGATGCCGATATTGTATCGTTTATTTATCGTCCAGAATACTACAAAATTGAAGAATGGGATGATGAAGAACGTTCGCCAACGGATGGACAAGCGGAATTTATTGTAGCAAAGCACAGAAATGGTGGTTTAGAAAACATTCGACTGAAATTTATTGGACACTTAGGTAAGTTTGACAACTTAGAAACCTTTGATTCGCCATTTTCAACAGATGGAGGTATTGAATTGCAGTCAAGTATGAATGCAGCAGCAAATGACGATACATTCAAAGTAGACAATTTACCAAGCGCCGACGAAGCTTTTGGAAGCTCAATGAACAATGATTTTAATCCAGACGATAACGAAGTTCCTTTCTAAGAAATCCGTATTTTTGTAGCGTTTTAAATTTGTCATTCCTGCGCAGGCAGGAATCCAAAGTTTGTTCAAATCAAAAAAAAAGAACACTTTCTACATGAAATATGACTACATCATTGCAGGATCAGGATGCGCAGGATTAAGCTTGCTATATCGCATGTTGAAAGATTCGCAATTGAGCAAAAAACATATTCTAGTTGTTGACAAAGCGCAGAAAAACAAAAACGATCGTACGTGGTGTTTCTGGGAAAAAGGAAACGGATTGTTTGAACCAATTGTAACGCATCAATGGGAAACTCTGGAGTTTTTGTCTGATGATTTTCAACGTAAATTTGACATGACGGAATATCGTTATAAAATGATTCAAGGAATTGACTTTTATAACTTTGTGATCAATTTTGCAAAGCAATTTGAAAATGTAACATTCATTTCGGAAAATATTACCGCAATTACTACTGTGAACGATCTCGCTGAAGTTGCTACTGAAAATTCAAGTTACAAAGCAAACTACGTTTTCAATTCTACAAGTTTGTTCTATCCAAAAATGGACACCAAAAATTCATTACTACAACATTTTGAAGGTTGGGTAATTAAAACTAAAAACCCAGTTTTTGATAAAAATGTTGGGCGATTGATGGATTTTCGACTTTCGCAAGAACACGGCGCAACATTTATGTATGTTTTGCCAACAAGCGAAACGGAAGCGTTGGTAGAATATACCTTATTCACTGAAAAAATTCTCAAAAAAGAACAATACAAAACGGCGTTACAAAACTACATTCAAGACTATTTACAAATTGATCAATATGAAGTGTTGCATACAGAATTTGGAATTATTCCAATGTCGTTGGCAAAATTTTCTAGAAAAGTTCCGAAAGAAAAACACATTATCAATTTAGGAACTGCGGGCGGATTTACCAAAGCGAGTAGCGGTTATACGTTTCAATTCGTTCAAAAACATACGGAAAACATCATCCAATTATTAAAAGATGGAAAACATCCAAATCCGCAATTGACCTTTCGCGACAAAATGTATCAATGGTATGACAGAACGCTATTAGAAGTGATTCTTTCTGAAAAAATGGACGGAAAAGAAATCTTTGCTACGATATTTAAAAACCGCGAAATTGAAACTATTTTGGCGTTTTTAGGCAATGAAAGTTCCGTTTGGGAAGATGTCAAAGTGATGAGTTGCTTGCCAATACTACCGTTTTTAACTTCGGGAATGAAACAATTGCGATCCTAAAATCAATGATATTTTGAAATTAAATTTACTTGTCATACGCACATCAAATCCAGCACTATTGAAAGCGCAGTATGAGAAGCTCGGTTTTGAGTTTGACTATCATCAACATGGAAACGGACCATTTCATTATGCAGCTGAACAAAACGGATTTGTTTTTGAGATATATCCATTAACAAAATCTATGGAAAAAGCTGACAATTCGGTCAGACTTGGCTTTGATATTCCCGATTTAGAAAATAAAATGCTAGCTTTAGAGAATTCAAATTGGAATATACTTTCTAAACCTACAGAAACGAAATGGGGTTTAGTAGCGTTGATTCAGGATTTGGATGGTAGAAAAGTGGAATTAAAAAATAAAATGTAGACTTGTTGTGCATTTTGAATTTAAAAATATAACGAAGCGTCATTTCGAGTGATTTTGAGGTACGAAAAATTGTATCGAGAACTGTTTAGTTCAAAACATGCTATTCTCGATACAAATTTTACTCATTTTCAATCGTAAAATTCACTTGAATTAACAAATTTTATCAAAATGTACAATGGGGTTTCAGCATATTTCGTTTGCTAATTCATCGTATTTTCGGCAAGAAATGGAAGCATACAAGTTTGTCTTATGAATATATTTTCTAAACTATTTGGCAGTAATACGAAGTCTAAAAAGCAAGTA
>NZ_JBGCDL010000260.1:0-4144 GCF_045105435.1 Kordia sp.
GAAAGTCGTTCCATAAACTGACGACGTCCAATTTTACTATGCGCATAATCGTCATACAAATCGAACACTTCTTGTTTGATGTCTTCTTTTTTAAGTTCGCTCATGATTTAAGGTTTTTTTGGTTGATCTAAAGTTACGGAATTTTTGAGTTTTATTTTTAAATTAAAATACACATTAAAGACATTTTCCAAATACAAAAATTTACCAGTATTGTATATTTCGAATTGATATATCTACTAGCCAAACCTCTTCAACTCCAACGTAAGACTCTGGATATAAATATCGTTCTTTTCGTATCCAATTTCCTTTAGTATCATAATAATAAAGGAAATAGTGATCTTTTTTATTTTTTAAATAGACAATCTTTTTCGATAAAAGATCGTTCTCATATTCATACTCATATCTTTCATCTAGTTTTTCTTCGTAAAAAGTTCGATAATCAATTAATTGTTGCTGGTCATTGTATGTAGACTTGCTTGAAACTGAAGGTGTTTTACTGCCAGCTTCAAAACTGCCAGATGATAATAAATTGTTATGCTTATCATATACATACTTCATCTCTGTATCGTCAACGAAACTCACATTACCATTTTCGTCATATTTATAAGTGGTAAGTGGATAAAAATGAAAACAAGTATCATGATCTTTGATTTCTGATAAAAAATTATTTTCATTAAAATAATATTGAGCGCTACAACTAATTTCCTCTAGATCGTTTTTGTAATATTGATGTCGCTTTACAACATTATCATGATGCTCAAAAACTTCATTTTGCTCGTACTCTTTAATTTCTCTATTCCACTTTGAATAAATAATTTTCACCAACCTGTTCAAATTATCGTATTCAAACTTTTTACTTTCTTTAAATAGAATATAATCTTTTTCAAAACTAACTGTCTTTCCGTTTTTATTGTATTGTAAAGTAATCTTTCTCATGACGTGACTATCCTTTCCAATGCTATCAAGTTCATCGAATTTAGATAATCCGCCACCGCCATAATGGACAATATCTATTTGTTTGATTTTAGTTCCTTCAACAAAATCTGCATCATTTGAAGCGTCATTATAATTTGTCAAAGGTTCTTCCAGGTCTTTTTCAAACGTTTGTGAAAAGTTGAAAAAAGGGATAAAAAACACTATAAATATTATTTTTTTCATTTTTGATAGCATTCGTAATTTATTTATGATTTGAATTAGTTGTGAAGCTAAGTTAAAATTTTTCAGTATCCACACCGAATAAATTTTATTGAAATTAATTCTTTTAAATTTACTTTCATGAGTGGGAATTCGTTCCTGTAGACTAGCGAGAAGCTTTTGTTTATGTGTAGAAGCATCTAACAGATATACAACAAGCTTCAGTTAAATTAACAAAAAGATAAATAGACAAACAACAACCAACGAAAAACAAGAAAAAACGTATCTTTGAAACGCACACAACCAACCAACATGATATACATTGCCATCTTACGTGGAATCAACGTTTCTGGAAGTAAAAAACTGCCCATGGCAGAACTTCGTGAATTGCTTGCTAAGCTAGGTTTTGAAAACATTCAAACCTACATTCAAAGCGGAAATGTAGTCTTTAAATCATCACAAAAAGATCAAGAAAAAATAGGAAGTCAAATTGCGGAAGCCATCAAAAAGCAGTATGATTATGAGGTGCCAGTTTTGGTGAAAACAATTGCGCAGTGGAAAACAGCAATTGTAAACAATCCATTTACTGAAGAAGATATTTCAAAACAAGCCATTACATTTTTAGCCAGCATTCCAGAAGAAACAACAATTGATATTGATGGCAAAGGCGATCAATTCAAAATCGTACACTCAGAAGTATATCTCTACTGTCCAAATGGTTTTGGAAGAAGTAAACTTTCAAACAATCTCTTTGAACGCAAACTAAAAACACAAGCAACCACCAGAAATTGGAGAACGATTTATAAATTATTAGATCTTGCGGAAGCGCTAGAGAAATCTTAAATTATGAATGTTGAATTTTAAATAAAAAAGAAGATTAACTCTAATTTGTAGAAAGTTATAAAAATAGAAAAATGAACTAAATAATTCTAATTATCAATTCGAGCGCAGTCGAGAATCATTAAAAGTAATACAGTATCTCGACTGCGCTCGATATGACATAATAAAAAATAAGTAAATGGAAAAAAAAGTAACTCCAAGAGGCGCGTATCCACACACAAAACGTGTGGGCGACTTTATATTTGTATCAGGAACAAGTTCACGAAGACCAGATAATAGCATTGCTGGAGTAGATATTATTGACGAAATGGGAACGAAACACCTAAATATAGCCACACAAACACGTGAAGTTTTAAAAAACATTGACAAAAATTTACAAAGTGTTGGCGCAAGTCTAGCCGATGTAGTTGATGTAACTTCGTTTCTTGTCAACATGAACGACTTTGCAGGATACAATGCAGCGTACGGAGAATTCTTTGAAAAAGAAACAGGTCCCACACGAACAACGGTTGCTGTGCATCAATTGCCGCATCCAGACTTGGTAGTTGAAATCAAAGTTGTTGCGTATAAAAAACAATAATCCATCGTATGAAAAAGATTCTAAACTATATCAACGGAAGTTATGTTGAACCAAAAAATAACGAATGGATTGACAACTACAATCCGTCAAATGGAGAAATATACGGACACATTCCTAACTCATCCTCAGAAGATGTCGAAGCCGCATACAAAGCAGCCAAAGCTGCATTTCCGAGTTGGTCACAAACTACTTTAGATGAGCGAAGTCGCATTCTAAACAAAATCGCTTCTTTAATAGAAGAAAACTTAGCAGACTTGGCGCACGCAGAATCTTTAGACAATGGAAAACCGCTAAGTTTAGCCACACAAATTGACATTCCAAGAGCAACAAGCAATTTCAAATTCTTCTCGCAAGCCATCACACAATTTTCGAGCGAAGCACATGAAAGTATCGGACTCAACGCTGTTAATTTTACATTGCGACAACCAATAGGAGTAGTAGGCTGCATTTCACCATGGAATCTACCATTATATCTTTTCACATGGAAAATTGCACCTGCATTAGCCACAGGAAATACGGTTGTTGCCAAGCCAAGTGAAGTCACACCAATGACGGCGTATCTGCTAGGCGAAATCTGTACAAAAGCCGGTTTGCCAAACGGAGTTTTAAACATTGTACACGGTTTAGGGCACACTACAGGGCAAGCCATTACGGAACATCCCAACATAAAAGCAATTTCCTTTACAGGCGGAACGGCTACAGGAGCGCATATTGCTCGTACTGCGGCACCAATGTTTAAAAAGCTTTCGCTGGAATTGGGAGGAAAAAATCCAAACATCATTTTTGCAGACTGTGATTATGATGAAATGTTGAAAATTACGGTGCGATCTTCCTTTGCAAATCAAGGACAAATCTGTTTATGCGGATCACGTATTTTTGTAGAAAGAAGCATCTATGACAAATTCAAAACGGACTTTGTAGCACGCGTGAAACAACTCAAAGTAGGAAATCCGTTTGAAGAAACGACCAAAGTTGGCGCATTGGTATCAAAACCACACTTAGAAAAAGTAAAATCATACATTGACATTGCCAAAGAAGAAGGCGGAACCGTTTTATGTGGCGGAAATGAAGTTGTGGTTAAAGGTTCTGAAAACGGATACTATCTGGAGCCAACAGTCATTGAAGTACAAACCGATCAATGTCGTGTAAATCAAGAAGAAATATTTGGTCCAGTTGTTACCATCATGCCATTTGATACGGAAGAAGAAGTACTACAAATGGCAAACGGAGTTCGCTATGGTTTATCAGCGACACTTTGGACAAATAATCTGAATCGTACCATGCGCATGTCTAAAAAAATCGAAGCAGGAATTGTTTGGGTAAACACGTGGTTACTGCGTGATTTGCGTACACCTTTCGGCGGAATGAAAAACTCAGGCGTAGGACGCGAAGGCGGATTAGAAGCTTTACGTTTCTTCACGGAACCAAAAAATATATGTATAAAATACTCTTGATTTTAAATTATAAATGTTGAATCTTAAATTAAAAAGGAAGATCAATTCGAGTTCAAATAAAATTAAGAGTAACAAAATAACATTCGTGAATTCGTGACAAAAAAACACACGAGTAAGCAAAACAAATAACGAACTT
>NZ_JBGCDL010000261.1:0-7769 GCF_045105435.1 Kordia sp.
TGCGATGCTTCAATCACAACTGCAACACCTTTTGGTTTTAGTGTATCGTTAATACATTCTAAAATATCATGCGTTAAGCGTTCTTGCACTTGCAATCGTCTCGAAAACACATCTACAATGCGAGGTAATTTACTCAATCCAACAATATGACCATTTGGAATATACGCAATATGCGCTTTTCCAAAAAATGGCAAAATATGATGTTCACACAACGAGTACAATTCAATATCTTTTACAATTACCATATCGTCATAATCTTCTGCAAACATCGCACCTTTCAAAATTTCGGCAGGATCCATGTCATATCCTTGTGTTAAAAATTGCATCGCTTTTGCAGCACGTTCGGGTGTTTTTAATAAACCTTCACGTTGTGTATCTTCTCCAAGTTCCTCAATGATAGTCTTGTAGCGATCTTTCACTTCATTGGTAACTTGCATATTGTATTCTTCTAACTTCTTGTAAGGCATTGTTTTCTAATTTCATTTTCTATGTTGTTAAAGATACTTAAAAAAAGTACAATGAAACTAGCGCAAACTCTTATGAATGTTAACATTTTTACATCAGATTTAACTTTTTTTTGGGATAAAAAGGCAAAGTATCCCAGTAATTTTACACTGTCTTACTGTAACTACCCACAATTCCCGAAATCTTTAAGACATCATCAATCAAAAAAAAAAATAATGAATCGTTTTTTAGTATTCGTACTACTATTATCCTTTACAGTAAATAGCTTTGCTCAGGATAGTATCCCGAAAAAAGTATACAACATAAAACGAGCTACAACTCCTCCAAAAATAGATGGTATTTTAGACGATGAAGTCTGGAAAAATGCAGCTATCGCAACCAACTTTATACAATTTCGTCCCGATATTGGAAATACGTTGCCAGATCATCAGAAAACAATTGTTAAGATGACATACGATGATGACGCTATTTATGTGGCAGCATATTTACGTGATAAACCCGAAAATATCATGCGTCAATTTACAAGTCGTGATAACTTTGGAATCAATGACTTTTTTATGATCGCAATCAACCCGAATAATGATGGACAAAACGATACAAATTTTGTAGTGTTTCCAAATGGAAATCAAGCAGATGCCATTGCAAATCCAAGTGTTAGAGAAGATTTCAGTTGGAATTCAGTTTGGGAAAACGCTGTAACAATGGTAGATGATGGTTGGATTGCGGAAGTTAAAATTCCGTATCGCGCACTTCGTTTTACCAATCAAAAAGAACCAACTTGGGGAATTCAATTTCACAGACAATTTAGAAAAACGAGAAAACAATATACATGGAATGCTTTTGATCCTACCAAAGGATATATTGGCTTGTATGCTGGCGAATTGAAAGGTTTGAAAAATATAAAACCACCAACACGCTTATTATTTTATCCGTTTGCTTCTACCGTTTTTCGTACGGAAGATGGAAATACAACGGATGAATATAATTTTGGAATGGACGTAAAGTATGGAATTACCGAAAATTTTACGCTCGATGCGACTTTAGTGCCCGATTTCAGTCAAGCTGGATTTGACAATCTACAGTTAAATTTAGGTCCGTTTGAACAAACATTTTCCGAACAACGTCAGTTTTTTACCGAAGGTGTCGATTTGTTTAATAAAGGGAATTTGTTCTTTTCGCGCCGTATTGGAAATGCACCATCAGGAGAAATTGAAACCGCAAACAATGAAGAAATCGTAAACTCGCCAGACGCTGTAAAGCTAATTAATGCCATAAAAGTTTCTGGAAGAACGAAAAATGGACTAGGAATTGGCTTTTTTAATGCCGTAACAGAAACAACAAAAGCGACAATTCAAAATACAAATACAGGTGAATTTCGCGAAGAAGTTGTGGAACCATTGACGAATTATAATATTATGGTGGTCGATCAACAATTCAATAAAAATTCGTCCATCAGTCTAATAAATACAAACGTAACCAGAGATGGAAGCGGTTTTAGAGACGCCAATGTAACTGCACTTGTCGCAAATCTTGTAAATAAAAAAAATACCGTAAGAGTTGATACACAATTACGAATGAGTAACCGAAATTTAACAACAGGAACCGAAACAGGTTTTAATTCTTTTTTTGCCATTCGCAAGATTAGTGGCCAATTTCGATACAGTTTTGATCACAGTTTTTCAAATACTACTTTTAATATTAACGACTTAGGACTCAACTTGAGAAATAACTTCAATAATTTCGGAGTTGACGCTTCTTTTCAAATTTTTGAACCAACCGAAAAACTGAATAACTTTAGAATTAATACGTGGTTAAATTACCGTCGTTTGTACGATCCGAATGTGTTTACAGAAGCTAATTTTGGCGTAAATGTATTTGCAGTTGCAAAAAAGAGTTTGATGGCTTTTGGTGGAAGAGTAAGTCTTGCACCTGGAAGACAATTTGATTATTTTGAACCACGTGATTTTGACAACAGACGCTTTTTTATATCGGAAAACAGGTTTAACATAAGAGGATTTATCTCTACAGATTATAACAAAACATTTGCCTTAGATCTAAACCTTAGATTTGGAGCATTTTTGGAAGAAAACCAAGGTTTTACTCGGTACAGAATTAATTTTGAACCTAGAGTACGTGTCAATGATAAATTCATTATTACCTACCAATCTTCTTTAGATGTTGAAAATAATCGTAGAGGTTATGCTAATAATTCCAACGATCTTGAAAACGAAATTGTTTTTGGTCAGCGCGATCAAATAACGTTAGTTAATAGTATTTCATCTAATTATAGTTTCAATTCTTTTCACGCCTTAAATTTGACATTTAGAAACTATTGGGCAACGGTAGATTATGATGATACGCCTTATTTTTTGAAGGATAATGGACGTTTGATAAAATCGCAAAGTACTTTTGAAGAGTTGCGCTTAGGAAACTCGAACATTAACTTTAGCACTTGGAATTTAGATTTGAGTTATACGTGGCAATTTGCGCCAGGTAGTTTTTTAACGGCTTTGTATAGAAACCAAATTTTTAATGAAACAGATGCTTCAGAAGAAACTTATTTTAATAGTTTAAACAGTCTTTTTGACGAATCTATCAATCATACATTATCAGTTCGTTTGGTATACTTTATCGATTATAATAATATCAAAAACATCTTTAGAGCTAAAAAAACAAACAGTAAAATCAATTCATAATTGTACATCACAGCTTTATGTAGTAACTTGGTGCTTTTATATAAATTGAATGATTACAGCTAAGAATATACGCAAGCATTACGGAGATTTAGAAGTCTTAAAAGGAATTAATTTAACGATTAAAAAAGGGGAAATTGTTTCCATTATTGGCGCTTCTGGTGCAGGAAAAACAACCTTGCTTCAAATTTTAGGAACGTTAGATAAAATGTCTGCTGCTACAGATAGTTCGCTCATCATCAACGACATAAAAACAGAACAACTTTCTGAAAAGGAACTTGCCAAATTTCGGAATCATCATATCGGATTTATTTTTCAGTTTCATCAATTACTTCCAGAATTTACTGCGATTGAAAACGTTTGCATTCCCGCATTTATTAAAAATACGGACAAAGCAGCTGCTGAAAAACGTGCGAAAGAATTGTTGGATTTCTTAGGATTATCGAGTCGCTACCATCATAAACCTAATGAACTTTCAGGTGGAGAACAACAACGTGTTGCAGTTGCCAGAGCATTGATGAACAAACCTGCAATCATTTTTGCAGATGAACCGAGTGGAAATTTAGATTCAGAATCGGCAGAAAACTTACACAATCTCTTCTTTAAACTACGCGAAGAATTTGGACAAACGTTCGTCATCGTAACACATAATAAAGAACTCGCTAATATGGCAGACAGAACTATTTTAATGCGCGATGGACATATTGTGGAGTAGATTTTTTGTGGTTTGAAAAAATAAAATTTCAATACTATGTTTCTACTAAACGTCACTTTGAGTAATTTTCTAAACACTTTACATTTAACATTTCCTTAGCGCAACCTTTTACACATTGCTACATCTATTAAAAAACTTATGATATGAAAAATAAAATTATTAAACTTTTCGGATTTGTAATGCTAGCTCAAATCTGTTTATTTGCTTGTTGCGGCGACGATTTTAACGTCTTTATCTCTTCTTTTGAATTCTCAGCATTAGACGACTCAGATAATGATAGCGCTTCTGTAGCAAATGAAAATTTCAACTTGCAATTAAGAACTAATTATCAGGTAGATATGGCTTCGCTCCTATCTAAAAATTCAGGATTTATAAACATGGCAAATGCTACTTCGTGTGATGATGCGTATACGTTTACAAAACGTGTAGAAACTGTGACACTTACAGCTAATGTTCCATTGTTTGGAATTCCCGCAGGAACTTCACTAAACGAGCATGTAATTGTTGAATTTGCCTTTAATGAAGGAAATCAACTTACAATGAACGACTTGTTACTTGAAACAAATAACAACATAAACGATTTTGAGACATTTTTACGATTCGACACTGCAATTCCGACAGAAACCGTAGTAAGTTTTACCATGACAACCGTTTTTGAAAATGACGAAGAAATTGTAAATACTACGACTGCTGTTACGTTTGAATAATTACAAATTATAATCTAAAGGCAAGGTATTCGCAATACGCTTGTCTCCCAAAACGCCTCCAAAAGAAAGCTTTCTTGGAGGCGAATAATTTCCATATTTATCTATGAAAAACTCTTTATTGCTATCGTCTATAGTTAAGAATGATTTTTGAAAACGATCGTAGACAATGACCAAACGATCTGCTGTGAGTTTTACGTTGGTTTCTTCTCCAATCTGTGCAATTTGAAAATACTTATAAGGCGGCACAATGAATCCTTTGCGGAAGATTTGAAAACCGTTTTCTGTAAGTTGTTTTTTGGCTAATGAACGCATAAAATGCAATACCGATTCTCCAAACTCCTTTTCTCTGGTTTTTCGGTGTTTTCTGCGCACATTTTTATTCTGTTCCGTATAAAATGTAGAACCTTCAATGTATACACTTCTCGTTAATGCATCTCCGTTATTGTTGAATCGTAAATCAACTTCAAACTCCTCCATTGTATAACTCACGGTGTATCCCAAATATTTATTTTTTATAATAATTGGCGTGTCTGCGTAGGCATTCAGTTTTTGAGTTACAGGATTGTATGTCAACTCAATAGCATCTAAATTCAAAATTCTACACATATACGGTTCTACAGATTCCCCTATAAATTCTCGTTTAAAAATGTCTAGCTTTCTTCGGCGCGACCACGGATCGTTATCAAGATATACAGTTCCTAAAGCTTGCGGTTTTGATTTCATAAAAAACTTTGCGCCGTTTTCTAACTTTCGAACTTCGTACAATTGCGTTTCATAACCAACATAACTAATCACTAACGGAGAATTTGTTGAAGATTTATAGCTTATACTAAATTTCCCTTCTTGGTTTGTAGTTGTTCCAATAGTGGTTCCATCAAAATACACAGAAACACCAAACAAAGGTTGCTGCGTTTGAGCATCAAATACTAACCCTTCAAAGGTTTGTGCAACCGTAATTGTAGTAAATAATAAGCTAAGGCAAATAAAGAGTGGTATGTATTTTTTTTTCATATTGTGGTTTTAATTTACTGAACTAAAAATAATAATTATTTTTGTAAAAGATTTATACATCCTATGAAATTTACTGAACTAAAATCTTTTCTTGACGAAAAAGTTATTGAATACAATCAACCAAAATTTGTGGAAAGCGATCCAATTCAAATTCCACATCAATTTCGCCAAAAAGAAGATATTGAAATCGCTGCTTTTTTAACGGCTACCATTGCATGGGGAAATCGAAAAATGATCAATAATAATGCCAAGAAAATGATGAATTTATTAGGAAATTCTCCTTATGAATTTATTATGAATCATACCGAAGAAGACCTAGAATCATTGGCTTCATTTGTCCATAGAACATTCAACGGCACTGATTTTACATTCTTCATAAAAGCCTTAAAAAATATCTATCAGCATCATGGCGGATTGGAAGCTGTTTTTGCCAATGCAGACACCAAAAATTTACAAGAAAGTATTTCTGCCTTTAAAGAAGTATTTTTTAGCATTCCGCATCCTGAGAGAACGCGAAAACACGTTTCTGATCCTAAAAAAGGAAGTGCTGCCAAACGGATTAATATGTTTCTCCGTTGGATGGTTAGAAACGACAATACTGGTGTTGATTTTGGCATTTGGAAATCGTTGTCGCCGTCACAATTATCGTGTCCACTAGATGTGCATTCTGGAAATGTAGCGCGAAAACTCGGTTTATTGAAGCGGAAACAAAACGATGCCAAAGCGTTGTTAGAATTAGATACAGCCTTGCGAAAACTAGATCCGAATGATCCTGTAAAGTATGATTTTGCACTTTTTGGTTTGGGTGTTTTTGAGAAATTCTAGGGTAAACTTGTCTTTTTTCTTAAAAAACGTAAGTGAAGACTACAAAAAAAATAGCGTTTTAAAGCGTTTATCATAAAAAATGTGAGTTTATCTTTCCTTTATAAAATATTTTTTTTAAATTGAATTTGACTTTATATACAAATGTTCGTAATTAGACTTTTCAAAACACACAATTTCAGTGAACTACCATTATAAAAGAAGCAATACAAAACTTGTTAAAACGAAAAAACATAGCAACTTAGAATTAAAAAAATATGCGAGATAAATTACTTTTTCTACTAATACTATTCATATTCAATTACAGCTTTGCACAAATTGGTTTTGAAGAAAACCAAATCACAAATGAGCTTGAATCTCCAAAAAAAATACATTCTGTTGATTTTGATAATGATGGCGACATAGATATACTTTCTTACAATTTTACTATGATCGTTTGGTTTGAAAATGTAGATGGACAAGGTGCTGTAGGTGGTCATAAAGTTATAAGTGTAACCGAAAATTTTACCCAATCAGTATACGCTGCTGACATTGATGGCGACGGTGATATGGATGTACTTTCTGCATCCATAAATTATGATCATATCATTTGGTATGAAAATGACGGTCAAGGTACTTTTGGTGACGGACAAATTATTACAGCACTAGACGACACATCTTTTGTAAGCGCGGCTGATGTAGATGGTGATGGTGATATGGATGTACTTTCTGCATCTTACTATGACGATAAAATTATGTGGTTTGAAAATATTGATGGATTAGGTACTTTTGGTACACAACAAACTATTTCAACTCTGACAAATGGAGCAAGAATTGTACGTGCAAGTGATGTAGATGGTGATGGTGATTTAGACATAGTTTCAGGATCACATCGTGATAATAAAATTGCTTGGTATGAAAACACAGACGGACAAGGTACTTTTGGCTCGCAACAAATTATTACAACTGGTGCAGTTCAACTCGCTCATTTATTTATAAATGATGTGGATGGCGATGGTGATATGGATATTGTTTCTGACTATCATAACTCCGTAGTTTGGTTTGAAAACACAAATGGGCAAGGTACTTTTGGAGCTCGACAAGTTATAGGTTATACATTTACTGCGAGTACAAACTTACTATTTCCTACGGATTTCGATAGTGATGGTGATATCGATGTACTTTGTTTTACTGCTGATCCTAATGATGAAATAGTTTGGTTCGAAAATACAGACGGACAAGGTACTTTTGGTTCTGAGCAACTAGTAGCAATAGTAATAGACATTAACCCAATATCAATTCATGCCACTGATTTAGATGGTGATGGTGACGTAGAAGTGTTTTTTACGTCTCATTGGGATGGAATCGGTTGGTTTG
>NZ_JBGCDL010000262.1:0-4445 GCF_045105435.1 Kordia sp.
GTTTTTATAATTTTTGAAAACGTTTCATCAAACGTAATTAGGGAAACAGTATTGTATTCGGCACGATGATTTAATTGTACCAATATTTGATTTTCCCCAAAGGCTTCAATGTGTTTAATAGTGTATGGTTTTTTGAAATGATGCGTAAATTTTTGCGCAGGATTTTTCTTTGAAACCCAAGTTAAGTTTCCATGCTGATCCCCAAAAAATAGAAATTTGTCAACACATTTAATGGTTTCAATCGTTTCGGTAGCTTTGTATGGAAATACTCGTTTTTTAACACCTTTCCAATCGTATTCATCAATTTCTTTTCCTTTACTTACAAAAATTGAATGTTCGTCAATAGCAATTCTGTTTGGATTTGGATGTATTTCTTCTAAATTTATAATGGTATCAATTTTATTTTCTGAATTGAAACCCAACAGCGCCATACGCTGATATATATTGTAGATAAGATATTTGTCTTTGTATTTTAAGATTCTGTTGATGCGTTCGGGATAGCTACCTTTGATTTCTTCTTGATTTTTAGCAAGAATGCCATCAAGCCAAGAAGCAACATATAAAATACTGTCATTTACGTTTAGTAAGGAAACAGGATATCGAATTTCTTTTTTGTTGTGCATTTTAAAATCCGAACCATCAAAAGTTACCAATCCGCCATCGGTAGCCACATAAATTTCATCTTGGAATTTTTCAATAGCGAACGTGTAATTATCAACCAAACCATTTTCCACATTGAAGTGTTGTGCTGTCCAATATTGTGCATTTAGGACAAAACAGCTTAATAGAAAAAGGCTGTATAAAATGGATTTCTTCATGTAAGGAAACGTACGTTTCCTTAAAAATAGGAATAATGCTACAGTTGTAGTACTACATTTTGTAGTATTTGTATAAAAGGTATAAGAACATAAAAGTCAATTAGATTAATCTTTAATTAATCGTTTGATGATTTTGTACTTGTATTGTTGCGATTACAAAGAACTAACACAGGGATGCAATAGTGCGTTTTATTGATTTACGTTTTTGTTTTATAATATTATTTATAAAGTCGCTCTACATGGCGTGTTTGCCATTTTATTACTCATCATCTTTGAGATCATACGATTCTTTCGATGACTTACTGGTAGGACAATTTCCCCTTTGAGATACATTAAGCGATAACGTGGTTCATAGCGTTTTAAATACGAAAGATTGATTAAATACGATCGATGAATGCGAGTGAAGTTATCTTCTGAAAATAATTCTTGATAAGCTCCAATAGTTTTACTACTGAGTATTCGAGATCCATTTCTTAAGTATATCCAAGAGTAACTCTCAGAGGCTTCTATATATAAAATTTGTGCCTTTGCAATGTATTGACCTTGATGTTTATAACCGATACATAGATACTCTTGATTTTCGCTAATATACTGCCTTTGTTTTTTTCTTATCTGTATCATAATGGAATACGTTTTTTTAGTTAACAACTCTTTTGAAATGGTTAGGAAGGTTGGCAGTTGAGTCTAGCTTATCGAAGCTGGAATAATAGCTTGATTGGCATTTATAAAAATTTTGTGATCTTGTATTTTTATCTTGCGAATAGGCAATAGGAATCTACCCTAAGTATAGATTACTTAAGTAAAAAGGAGTTTTGTATATATATGTGAAAGATATAAGGCTAGCTAATTAGAATGATTAACTAGCCTTTTACTAAAAACGAAAAAGTTGTAGTACTAATTACTTTTTCGCTGCCAATTTAGCTTCCAACGCTTTAATGCGCTTTTCTTGCTCTATGGTGTATAAGGTAAGCTCTTCTACTTTTTGTAGTAAAATAGTAGTCATTTCTTTTAGTTGCATGCCTTCTTCTTTTACTTTGGCTGCACTAGGAACGCTCGGTAAATGGTGATTTGTTTTGGTAAACGCTTCCACTTCTTCAAGTGTAGGCATTACATAATCTGCTTTTAAGGCAGAAGTTCCTGTGTAGTATTTTTGAAACACATAATCAGGCAATACATCTTGTATCACTTCGACTTCTTCACAAAGAATTTTTCCATCTACCATTAGTTTGGCTGAGTCTTGAGTAAAATCAGATGTGCCAATACCTACTTTATTTTCCACCAATAAATGTCCTTCACCTAAATCGCCTACAGTATCGTTACCATATTGCCCCATTACAACACCACCATTCCAAAACATGGTATTTCCGTCTCTAGAGATTATTCTAGTTAAAGATGAAGCAGAATTATTAGTTGGAGAATCAAAATCTCTCAATCTAAAATATTGACTCAATGCTGTACTTCCATTTTCTACATCAAGTTTAAAATCAGGTGATGATGTGCCAATACCTATGTTCCCGGTAGTTTCATCGATAAGCATTCTTACAATACTATTTTGTTTATCGTAGAGAATAAAATTGTTTGTTGCGTCTCCACTTGATCCAATAGTCCATTTTTCAATTCCATTTCCCCAAAATCTGATTTGTGAGTTATCATTCGTCAATCTTATTCCTGGAAATGAATTATTTACTATTGTTTGAGCAGTCATAGAAAATAAGCCTCCTAATAGCATAAAAGTTAAAAGTATTTTTTTCATAATATATCGTTTTAATTATTTTTAGTAAATGTTTAAAAAGTATGTTGCAAATGTTTAAAATTTAATGGAATGAAACCATCCCATGAATTTGGTATATTTTTAATTCTTAGCAATAGTTTTAGTGATTTGCTCTCCGTTTTCGAGTTGTAGCTTGAGTACATAAACTCCTTCTTTTATATGTTTAAGATTGTAACTATAGCGTGTAGTTGGCTCTATAGTTTCTTCTATAATTTTAATGCCATACATGTTGTAAATACTGTACTTTTGTATTTTGGAGGTCTTGCTCGAAAATGAAATGACGCTTTTAGTTGGGTTAGGAGAAATATTTACAGCAGAGAATACTAACTCATCCTGATTGTTGGCAGGCCTTCCTAAACCATCATCATTACCTCCGTTTCCGCCTGCTTTTGTTCTATGTGATTCAGGACCATGACCATTAGGAAACTCAGCAATAAGTTTAACTTTGCTGTAGCCGGGAATGATTCTAATACTTCCATTTTCGGAATGTACAAGTCCTGCGAAAACAGTACCTATTGTGCCTTCGTCATAGGTAGAAGTTATTATAATGTCGTCGTCACAATTTTGATGCGCATGTCCAAAACCGTGAAAGTCTTCTCCGCAACGAGTCGTTAAAATTTGAGAACATACATTCATACTAGACAAAAAGACCAGTATAAATATTGCTTTTTGTAAAAGAAAATTAATTTGTTTCATTTGTTTGCAATTTTTTAGTGATTATTTGGAAATACTTAACTATAATATAGTTGTTATTTTCTTAAATTTAGGGTATTGTAAAATTCAAAATAAAAGTAATGTAATACCATACCAAATTTATGGTATTTTTATAAAATGTTAAATAATTCCCCTTTGAACACTTTAAAATATATTTTCATAATCATTTATTTTACTACGCTATCTGGTGTTGCCCAGAATGTAGATTCGATTACGGCATTACATGAACAATTTACAAAAGCTGTACATACCGATTTTGAGTTGGCTAAATCACTTGCGTTAGAAGCTGTAAAGAAAAGTGAACTGTTACAAGATAATAATTCGTTACTACAATCATATTTCAATTTGAGTGAAATTTATGCAAAGCAAAAGAAAAGTGATTCGGCATTTTTTTATACTGATAAAGCACTAAAATATGCGGAAAAACTAAGTGATTATGAAAAACAAGCACTTTTATATAATAGATTAGGAGCTTTGTCGCAAAGAGATGGTTCTTTCACTAAAGCAATTACCAATCAAGAAAAGGCAATGCTTATTGCGGAACAACATTCGCTTCTTCAGCAACGAAGTAAAATTCATGCTAGTCTAGCTAAATTGTATAGGAAAAAGGGTGGTAAAAAAAGAGCATTTAAAGAATTGCAAAAAGCTATAGAAATAGCAGAAACAAATAATTTTAAAAAAGAACTCATCAATAGTTATAATCTCAAAGGACTATTGCTTTTTAATACCCAAAAAGATAGTGCTATTCATTATTATGAAAAAGCCATTGCTTTTGCCAATGCAATTAATGATAAGCATAGAAAAGGTGTTGTACTTTCAAATTTGGCAGATCTTTATATGAGTATAGAGAAGTATGATGTAGCGTTTAAATATTTGACTCAAACAGAAAAAATCGCATTGGAAGTACACGATTATAGTACCTTGCATTTTGCAGAAATGTCTTTAGGGATTTATCATGAAGAAATAGGTGATTTTCCAGCAGCCATACGTATTTATCAAAAAGCTTTAAAAGAGTATGGGCAATATATAGATGATTCCCAAAGGTTACAGGTATATTGGTTATTACCAGCTGCTTATTTTCATAATAAACAATATATAGAGGCATACGAATATCAGGAAAAGTATATTAAACTTAGAAACGA
>NZ_JBGCDL010000263.1:0-45026 GCF_045105435.1 Kordia sp.
TAGCATGGCAAGTATGAATGTAACTTGTATGTTTTTCTTCATAAAAAAATCATTTTTGAGAAGTGAAAAATATATGCTTAAAGTTAAGAATTAAAAAAAGAAAACCCGCAACGTTCATTAGAATATTGCGAGTTTTGTGTATGTGTTAATTTTATATTTCTATAACTCAGCAGCCAATCTGCTTCCTTGGTCAATAGCACGTTTTGCGTCTAATTCTGCTGCAATGTCTGCGCCACCAATTACGTGTACCGTCATTCCTTTGGCTTGTAAAGGATCTAACAATTCTTTTAAAGGTGTTTGTCCTGCACAAATGACAATGTTATCAACTTCCAATACTTTGGCTTCTTCATTTTGCGTGTAATGCAATCCTGTGTCGTCAATTTTTGTATACTGAACTTCTCCAATAAAGTTTACTTTTTTCTTTTTTAAGTTCGCTCTATGAATCCAACCTGTGGTTTTTCCTAAGTTACCTCCAAATTTCCCTTTGCTTCGTTTGAACATGAAAATTTCTCTTGGCGAACCGTGAAAGTTCGGTTGCATGTTTTCAATTCCGCCACGTGCTTCCAATGTTTTATCAATTCCCCATTCTTGCAACCAAGCATCAATATTTTGCGAGGTAGATTCGCCTTCATGTGATAAGTATTCCGAAACATCAAAACCAATTCCGCCTGCGCCAATAACAGCTACACGTTTTCCAACAGGTTTTTTATGCTTTAAAACATCTAAGTAACTGAGTACTTTTTTGTTTTCAATACCTTCAATTTTTGGAACTCTTGGTTTGATTCCTGTTGCCAGAATGATTTCTTCAAAACTCCTTTGCGAAAGTTCATCCGCAGTAACGCGTTTACCTAATTGCAATTCGACATTGTGCAATTCAATTTGTTTGTTGAAATAACGAACAGTTTCATAAAATTCTTCTTTTCCTGGAATTTGTTTTGCAATATTGAATTGTCCTCCAACTTCTGTATGATCGTCAAAAAGTGTGACTTCATGTCCGCGTTGTGCAGCAATGGTCGCTGCTGCCAATCCTGCTGGTCCAGCTCCAATAACTGCAATTTTCTTTTTGATACTTGCTGGTTTGTAATCGAATTCTGTTTCGTGACAAGCTCTTGGATTTACCAAACAGCTAGCTATTTTTTTCTTGAATATGTGATCTAAACATGCTTGATTACATGCAATACACGTATTAATTTCTTCGTCTTTTTCTTCGGCAGCTTTGTTTACCCATTCGGCATCAGCCAAAAATGGTCGCGCCATTGAAATCATATCTGCATGTCCGTCTGCTAGTATTTTTTCAGCAACACTTGGCATGTTAATTCTGTTTGAAGTGATAAGTGGCACACTCACTTCTTTTTTCATGCGTTCCGTAATCCACGTAAATGCTGCTCTTGGAACCGAAGTTGCAATCGTAGGAATTCTAGATTCATGCCAACCAATTCCTGTATTTATGATAGTTGCGCCAGCTTTTTCAATCGCTTTTCCGAGTTGTACTACTTCTTCCCAACTACTTCCTTTATCTACCAAATCGAGCATAGACAAACGATATATAATGATGAATTCTTTTCCAACAGCTTCGCGAACTCCTTTTACAGTTTCTACTGCAAATTTCATGCGATTGGCGTAATTTCCTCCCCATTTATCAGAACGTATATTGGTACGTTCGGCTGTAAATTGGTTGATTAAGTATCCTTCCGAACCCATAATTTCGACTCCATCGTACCCAGCTATTTGAGCCAATGCCGCAGATTTCGCAAAACTTTTGATTGTTTTTTTGACACTATTTCCGCTTAATTTTTTCGGTTTAAATGGGGTTATTGGCGATTGAATTGCCGAAGGTGCAACATTTAACGGATGATATCCGTAACGACCTGCATGTAGAATTTGCATGCATATTTTTCCACCATTTTTATGTACTGCTTCAGTGATTACTTTGTGCTTTTTGGCATGTTTTTTTGTGCTCATTCGTGATGAAAATGGCGTTAACCAACCGCGAACACTAGGTGCCATTCCTCCTGTGACAATCAATCCGACTCCGCCTTTTGCGCGTTCTCCGTAGAAAGCTGCCAAACGTTCAAATCCATTTTTTTCTTCTTCCAAGCCTGTGTGCATGGAACCCATTAACACACGGTTTTTTAGTGTTGTAAATCCGAGATCTAATGGTTCAAAAATATGCTTGTATTTCATGTATACTGATCGTTTTGTGGTTGTCATAAATATAGTACAATTCTTTCAAAAAGAACACCCTTATTTTATTATGCGTGCATAATAGTATGCAATATAACTCTTTTTTGAGAAGTGTCGCATATTATTCGTTGTTTGCGTTGAAATTGGAGTTGTTTTTATTTAAATAAAAATGCTGCTTTAAATTCATAAAACAGCATTTTTTGTAGAAGTTTTCCTTTATTATATTTTTTTCAATTCAGGATATTTTTTATTCCAATTATCAATAGCAGTGTTCAACATATTGTAAAAACGTGTTGCTTCATTCTGCTCTTTAAACTTAATATTTTTGTTGTTTACTTTGATCGCAAAACCATTCCATCCCATAGCGGTCTGATTAAATCTATGCGCTGTTGGCCTTTGTGTGATAGCGCCTAACCAAATATTCAGATTGTTTTCTGTTCCTGGTAAGTTTCTATAAATATGTACATCGGTCAGTGTTATTTTTTCTTTTAGTTTACGTCCTGTAAAACCATGAATTCCGTTAAAGGTTCCTAAGGTTTTATTTACTTTTTTTGATGCTGCAATGAGTAAATTCCTTTTTTCTTCTTCGGCTTTTCGTTTTGCTAATGCTGCTTCTCTCCTTTTTTGTTCTTCAATTTGTCTTTGCTTTTCAATTTCAATATCATTCTTGATGTTGGCTTTATTTGCTGCTGTTAATGGGAAGCTTTCATTTTTGTATGAAAAAGATATGTTATTTACACGCCAACCATCATCAAATTTTCGAAGAAAGGCTTTTCCTGTGCCTCCTTTTATGATAAATCTTTTTACAACTTCATCAATATTTGCATATTCCCAAGAAAACTGTACTTCTTTTGTTTTTGAATTATTTCCAGCATCAGCAATTCCGTCTATAGTAGTTACAACTGCCTTTCCGGGTCTTTTTAATGTAATATTATTGTAATTTTTATTGTAGAAATACGTTTTCCCTTTTTGTGTAATAGTTCCATTTTTCTGCCAATACCCTTGTTGTGTACCATTATATTTTGCTTGACTGTTAGTTCTTGGCTTTTGCCCTAATACAGTAAATTTATTGTGTTTGTTAATCAAATCTTCAGCTTCACTTCTTGATAAGTTGTTACCGCAAGATGATAATAAAATTAAAAATAGCAACGCGTACACGTATTTCATAACTTCAGTTTTAAATGTGGAATGTTTATGTATTGGGAGTTGATAAAACTAAAATAATCTTATTAATAATCAAAATAATAAAAAGGAATTACTAAAAAAAGCTGCTTCAAAAGGATATCTTTTTTGAAGCAGCTTTCTGTGAAAGTTTTTGATTTTCTCTTGATCAATTCATAGGAACCTCAACCACTAAGATTCTTGAATTTTCTTTGATATTGATGTCTATATTTTCTGTTTCCCAAATACCTAGCGCATCTTTTTTAGAAAGTATTTCGTCGTTTATTGCAATTTCTCCTTCTAGTAAGAATACGTAGATTCCGTGTGAAGCATTGTTTAGTTTGAAATTGACTGTTTGTGAAGCATCAAAGTTTCCTAATGAAATGTATGCGTCTTGGTGAATCCAAAGTGCGTCATCAATAACCTTATCTTTTGGCGCAACGACTGTTTGAAATTTATTTTCACGTTTGTTTTGATCAAATTGTTTTTGCTCGTAACGTGGTGCTACACCTAATTCTTGTGGCTGAATCCATAGTTGTAAAAAGTTAACTTCATCGGTTTTACTGTCATTGAATTCGGAATGCTGTAAACCTGTTCCTGCCGACATGACTTGCACTTCTCCAACTGTGATGGCGCGTTTGTTGTCCATACTATCTTTGTGCGATAATGCTCCGCTTAACGGAATGGAAATGATTTCCATGTTTTGATGTGGATGTGTTCCGAAACCCATTTTTGGTTGTACAATATCGTCATTTAAGACTCTGAGTTGTCCGAAGCCCATTTTTGTCGGATCTTGGAAACTTGCGAAACTAAAACTATGATGACTTTTAAGCCATCCGTGATTTGCTTTTCCTCTTGTATTTGCTCTGTGAAGTATTGTTTTCATTTTGTGTGTTGTGTGTTGTGTGTTGTGTGTTGTGTGTTAAGTTATTTATTTCCTATTTGTTTCAAAGACTAAACTGCTAAACTTATAAACTATTCAACTTCATTTTTGTCTATTTATTTTTTGTCTATTTGTTGATTTATTTTGACCTTCAAACATCTCATAAACAGCTAATTGTGTTTTGGAAATTCTCAATACTCAGTTCTTAAATCTAAATACTCTTTGAACTAGCGTAAGCGATTGAGAGATTTGTTGGAGCTCCTCAGAGAGAGCGACTCTCGAAAGCGCGACCTTCGATTTTTCGCGAAGGTTACGCCCAAATTATTTTTGCCGCTTTGCTACTATTAATCTGCTTTACTTCCTTTTGTCAATTCGTTTTGGTCTTCGAGAGCCTCAGACCTCATAGATTGTGCTTTAAAACTTCTCAATACTCAATACTAATATCTAAAAGTTTTAGTAGAGATGCCCCATTTTTACCTGTTGGTAATCTCTTAAAGCTTCCGTGATGTGTTATTTTCTTTTTTATTTTCCATGGAATATATTTGCTTTTAAAAATAGACTGTCTAAAAAGTTATATTTCTATCAAACCGAACTCGATACGGTTTCGCATAGCAATTAAAAATCAGCTTTATGAAATACTGTATCAAGTCAAAAATGACGACTTATGCGCTTTTTAGAGAGCCTTTTATTAGTGCAAAAGCTATTAACGGACTTTGTCCAAGAGATTGCTTAATTGCTTGGCTTCTTCTTCCGTTAGCTTGTCGAGAATTTTTCTTTTTTCTCCTAGTTTATCTATTTCTGCCAGTAAGTTGAGTCCATCAGTTGTAATTGCAATGTGCACTACTCTTCTATCGTCTGGACATGGAATGCGTTCTATGAAATTTTTACTGCATAGCTTGTCCATTAAACGCGTTGCATTTGGAGCTCTTTCAATCATTCGGTCTTTAATTTCCTGAACTTTGATCGCTTTTCCTGCACCTCTTAATATGCGCAAGATATTGAATTGTTGTGGTGAGATTCCGAATGGTTTAAAGAATTCGTTCTCATTACTATTGATCCAATTTGCTGTGTATTTGATATTGATTAAAGCTTTCACTTTTTCCGATGGAAATGTTGATTGTATGTCTTTAGAGATGTCTCCCATAAATAGATGATTTTAGTTTTTTAAGAATGAATTGCAACTTTCAATTTAGCAACCTCAGCTTGTAATTTTTCAAGCAAAGCAGCATCAATTAGTTTTCCATCTTTAAAATTGTCGTTGAAACTTGGTAATGAATAATCACCTACAATATTTCCACCCATGTATGGTAATCTTCCTTTTGCAATGTCTAAAACCGTTTGTCCACCGCGAGCTCCTAGTGATGTTGCCATTACTAACATTGGTTTATCTGACCATAATTTTCCGTCTATGCGTGACATCCAATCAAAGATATTTTTAAAAACTGTTGCATACGCTCCGTTATGTTCTGCTAAAGACAATACGATTCCATCAGCAGCTTTGATTTCTTTTAAGAATGCGTGTGCGTTTTCTGGAATTCCGATTTCATTTTCTCTGTCAATTCCATACAATGGTAATTCGTAATCGTTTAAGTCTAACACTTTTACTTCTGCATCTTCGACTAAACCTGCTGTATACGCTGCTAATTTTTTGTTTATTGATGTTTTACTGTCACTTCCGGCAAAGGCTATTATTGTTTTCATGTGTTGTATTTTTTTAATTTTTTTTCTATTTGATGATACAAACCTACGAAAAATATTTTTATATTCCAAGGAAACTATTTCCGTGTAATATTATTTATGATATTTTAAGAAAACTTTCAAACTTTGCTCCTTTCAATAGCGATATTAGTTTCGTATTTTAGCAACTGAAAAATTAATAACCATGGACATTAACTTCAATAAAAACGAAGATCACAATAAACTTTTAGCATCAGATTTACGCAAACGCCTAGCAAAAGTAGCGCTTGGTGGCGGACAGAAACGCATTGATAAATTGCACGCTAAAGGGAAAATGACTGCGCGCGAACGTATTGATTTTCTGCTAGATAGCAAAAAACCATCGATTGAAATTGGTGCTTTTGTAGGTGATGAAATGTACTCAGCACACGGCGGTTGTCCTTCTGGTGGCGTTGTAGTAAAGATTGGTTATGTGAAAGGAAAACAATGTATTGTTGTTGCAAATGATGCAACTGTAAAAGCAGGCGCTTGGTTTCCTATTACCGCAAAAAAGAACTTACGTGCACAAGAAATTTCTATAGAAAACAGATTGCCTATTATTTATTTGGTAGATAGCGCTGGTGTGTATTTACCTATGCAAGACGAAATTTTTCCTGATAAAGAACATTTTGGACGTATTTTTAGAAATAACGCTGTAATGAGTAGTATGGGAATTACCCAAATAGCTGCCGTTATGGGAAGTTGTGTTGCTGGTGGTGCATATTTGCCTATTATGAGTGATGAAGCACTGATAGTTGATAAAACAGGAAGTATTTTCCTTGCGGGAAGTTACTTAGTGAAAGCCGCTATTGGCGAAAGTATTGACAATGAAACTTTAGGTGGTGCCACAACACATTGTGAAATTTCTGGCGTGACCGATTATAAATCGAAAGACGATAAAGATGCACTAACGACCATTCAGAATATTGTGAGCAAGATTGGTGATTATACACCAACAGGTTATAATAGAATTAAAGCAGCAAAACCTTCTGAAAATCCAGATGATATGTTTGGAATTCTACCAAAAGCACGTCACGAACAGTATGATATGAAAGAAATCATCAAGCGAATTGTTGATGGTTCTGAGTTTGATGAATATAAAGAAGGATACGGAAAAAGTATTATTACCGCATACGCAAGAATTGATGGTTGGGCAGTTGGAATTGTAGCCAATCAACGTAAGTTGGTAAAAACTAAAAAGGGAGAAATGCAGTTTGGAGGTGTTATTTATTCAGATTCAGCTGATAAAGCAACTCGATTTATTGCAAATTGTAATCAAAAGAAGATTCCACTAGTATTTTTACAAGATGTAACAGGATTTATGGTTGGAAGCAAATCGGAACATGGCGGAATTATTAAAGATGGTGCCAAAATGGTAAATGCCGTGAGTAATAGTGTGGTTCCTAAGTTTACCATTGTGATTGGAAATTCGTACGGAGCAGGAAATTATGCAATGTGCGGAAAAGCATACGATCCGCGATTGATTGCCGCTTGGCCAAGTGCTGAATTGGCAGTTATGAGTGGAAATTCTGCCGCAAAGGTATTGTTACAGATCGAGAAAGCTTCCTTAAAGAAGAAAGGCGAAGAAATTACGAAAGAGAAAGAAGAAGAATTATTCAGCAGCATTAAATCGCGTTACGATAAGCAGATTTCTCCGTATTATGCGGCGGCACGTTTATGGACAGATGCAATTATAAATCCGTTAGATACCCGAACTTGGATTTCTATGGGAATTGAAGCTGCCAATCAGGCGCCGATTGAGAAACCTTTTAATTTGGGTGTGATTCAAGTTTGATTAGAAACGACTTTGCCTTATTAGATTGTTAGACCGTTTTGCTTTTAAATCGACTTTGCCTTATTAGATCGCTACTAGATTTTAGACATGTTTGATACGTCTTTGTGAAGCACAGCGACGTGGCAATCTGTTTCTTTTAGGAAGCGTATTTTGTTTTGATTTTAAAATGCTGCAAGAAAGTTAAAATCTTCTTTAACAAACAAATTGATAGCTTTCAAATCCTCAACCTAAAAGTTCAAGTTTTGAAACTTTGGGTATGGATCGCTCGCTTTTAGATGGTTTTACTATTAGATTATTAGGCTTGTTTTGTTGCTGATAAAGTTGTTTACTTCCTCAGTTGTTCAAGGTATAGATTTCTAAATTTATGAACTTATAGGCTTTGTTGTTTGAAATTTTTAACATTAAAAACTACTACTAATTTCATAATTTCTGCTTAAAACCTCAAAATCTACATTGAAATCTCTCAATACTCAATACTAATAACTCAAAACCAACTTGAAAGCTCAACAAATAAGAAAAGGCCTAGTAACCTAATTACCAGACCTTTTCCCCCTAAAAAACCTAAAATAACCTAATCTTTATTTCATTTTGAAAGCAAAGATTCGCTTCTAACTAAGTCACAAATTCTATGCCATTCTATATAATTTTTATGAATTTTTTAACAAAAAAAGAAAAACCTAGCAAGTATGAATTTTACTAGGTTTTTCAAAACAACTAAACAACCAACCTTTCGTTAATTCTATATTAAAAGTACGTTGATACTTTTGATTCTCAAACCCATATTGAGCAAACACGCTGTATTGATGAGTAAAGTGACATACTTACTTAGTTGCCGTTGGTTTTGCTTTTACCAATCGGATGAATTCTGCTCTGTATCCGTTTTTGTCTTCTCCTCTACCCAATTCTGCTAAAGCGATTACATCTTTAAGTTTTGAGTCGTTATTATAGTTAGAATTTCTTAACTGCATTCCAAATAAAGCAACTGCCGCCGTAAAGTTAAAATCAGTTGATGCATTTTTTGCTACTTTATTCTCAACTACCGCTTTTAACTGAATGCTTCTGTTCTTGTTTGGCTTTTTGTAGCGAATTTTTACAGTAAGTAATTCGTCAGAGTATGATTTTTTATTTGTATTCTGACTTGTATATTTTAAATTATCTACATCTTTTAAATAAGCAGATTCTACGCCAACCGGAATGATTTCATATAAAGCCGTAACCACATGTCCTGCGCCCAATTCGCCTGCGTCTTTTTTATCATCTTTAAAATCTTCATCATTCAACAAACGATTTTCATACCCAATTAAACGATATCCTTGTACTGTATTTGGATTGAATTCTAATTGCAATTTTACATCTTTCGCAATTGTATATAATGTTCCGCCAAATTCCTTTCCGAATATTTTATAGGCTTCTTGCATTGTATCAATATATGCATGATTTCCGTTTCCTTTATCAGCTAACAATTCCAAACGATCATTTTTATAATTCCCCATTCCAAAACCTAATACAGATAAGTATACGCCAGTTTCACGTTTTTCTTCAATGAGTGTTTCCATGTCGCTGCTACTTCTTATTCCTACATTAAAATCGCCATCAGTCGCCATAATCACACGATTGTTTCCTTTTTTAATGAAATTATCTGTAGCAATTTTATATGCCAATTCAATTCCTGCGCCACCTGCGGTTGATCCTCCAGATGATAGATTGTTCAACGCATTCATAATTTTTTCTTTCTCAGCTCCAGAAGTTGGTTCTAACACCAATCCTGCTGCGCCAGCATAAACTACAATGGCAACTTTGTCTTCTTTTCGCATTTTATCTACCATTAATTTGAATGCTTTTTTGAGCAATGGTAATTTGTTTTGAGCTGACATAGAACCCGAAACATCGATTAAAAATGTAAAGTTTGATGGTGGAATTTTGTTTAAAGGAATTTCTTTTCCTTTCAAAGCAATTTTTAACAATTTAGTGTCTTTATTCCACGGTGTTACGCCAACTTCGGTGTGAATTACCAATGGATGTCTTCCTTTAGGTTGTTTGTAATCGTACTGAAAATAGTTGATCATTTCTTCAATTTTTACAGCATCTGCAGGAACATCTATTCCGTTATTAATCATTCTGCGTACGTTACTATACGAAGCTCTATCGACATCAATTGAAAATGTAGATAACGGCGTTAATGTTGCTCTTTTAAAGGTATTTTCGTTGATTTCTTTGTATGATTCGTTTGATGTTTGATATTGTGGATTGTGATACGATTGATTTCCACTTAATGAAGCGTATCCTCTAATTGCTATTTTACTTCCTAGATTTTGCCCACTACCAGTATTAACTCTAATCCCAGCTGCTTGTCCTTGTAGTACTTGATTTACGTTTTCAGATTGAACAACTGATATGGCTGAACCTACTGCCTTATTTTCTTTTTTTATTCCGTATGCTACTACAACTACCTCATCTAAAGTTGCATCTCCTTTCATTTGCACATTCATAGTAGCCTGTGTTACCACAACTTCCTGTGTAGCAAATCCAACATAAGAAAATACTAAAGTTGCGCCAACATTGGTTTGCATCTTATATTTTCCATCAAAATCGGCAGTTTTACCTTTCGTTGTTCCTTTTATAAGTATGGATGCGCCTGGCAATGGCAGTCCAGCTTCGTCAGTAATTTGTCCGCTGACTTCTATTTTTTGTGCCCATGCCTGGCTAATGACCAAGAATATGCATAGTGTTAAGAATTTTTTCATCACGTATTGTTTTAAATGTTTACACGAAACTAAGTATCCAAACGATGCTAAAAAACTGTAAATGCGTGAAGTGGCGTTTTGAGTTAGGGAACGTGTGAAGTTGAAGTAGAAGTAGAAGTTGAAGTAGAAGTTGAAGTTGAAAATGAAAATGAAAAACTGAATATGATTCATTAACGTCAAATCGAGTGAACTTGTAAAACAAATTAGTATCGAGATTTACTATGATTTTCCCAAGCTGTTCTCGATACAATTTTCTTGCGTTTCGACTTCGCTCAATGCGCAAAAATTACTCGAACTGAGGGTTGTGAAGTTGAAGTTGAAATCGAAACTGAAAATGAAAATGAAAAACTGAATATGATTCCCTAACGTCAAATCGAGTGAATTTGTAAAACAAATTAGTATCGAGATTTACTATGATTTTGCCAAGCTGTTCTCGATACAACAAATCATAGATTTGCTATTCGAACTGACGGCTTGAAGTTGAATATAACGAATAACAAAAATTAAACCTTCAAAGACGCAACAGTCTTAGCGCGTTGCACTTTCCCAGTATTGGTTTCTACAAAGTCTGGCACTGTGTAAATCGCTTTAGGAATTTCGAATTTGGAGAACTTTTCCGATTGTTTAATCGTTTGTAAAAGCTGCGAAGTATCAAGTTGTTTTTCTGTAGCTTCTATAAGTAAAATCAGCTTTTTTCCAAGTTTTTCATCAGCAATAGCTGCAACAAAAAACCGTGTATTGATAAATGAATTCAGCTTCTCCTCTATTTGCTCTGGATGGAGTTTGATTCCGCCACTATTTATGACATTGTCAAATCGTCCTAGCCAATTAAATTCGGTTTCTGAGATGATTTTAACAACATCATTCGTGCTTATTTTTTCTTCGGTAATTCGTGGCGCATCAATCACCAAACAATTTCGATCGTCCGTACTGATGTGAATATTCGGTAAGGTTTTATAAATTGCTGTTGCACCTTTCGGGAGATAATTTAACGGTTTTGCCGCAATATGCGTAATCGTTTCTGTCATTCCGTATGTAGCATATATTTTAGTTGAAACTGTTTGCAAACGTGCTATCAAAATACTAGAAGCTGGCGCACCACCAACAAGTAAAGTTTTGATTTGGTGTAAATGTGCTAATGAATTTTCAACTTGCAACGGAACCATCGCACAGAAATCATAGTTTTTTTGCAGTTTTTCTAACGGATTTAAGCTTGGCGCGACAATATCTAACGAAAGTCCTAAAATCATGGCGCGCACCAACATCATTTTTCCTGCGATAAAGTTTGAAGGTAGACATTGCAAGGCTTTATCGCCAGATTCAATTCCAAAAAAATCGCCTGTAGCCAACGCAGAATGTACCATTGCTTGTTTTTTCAAACGAATTTGCTTTGGTTTTCCTGTGGATCCAGAAGTAAATACAACTATATATTCTTTGTCATCGAGCCAATCGATTAAAAAATTGCCCATCGTTTGTTCATACGGTTTTCCTTCTTTTACAAAACTATAGGCTACTTCTTTTAAGCCTTCGCCATCAAAGTGTATACCATCTAATTTGAATTTTGGGTGAATATTTTTAAAGCTTGGAATCATTTTTGTTAATTGTTCTATAAAATTAAAGATTCGCGAGGAAAAATCACTAATTCATTGCGTAGTTTTTAGTAATTTAGTGGTTCATGTCTATTTTTCAACACAATAACTATAAAAAGGAATTGTTTTACTAAAGTAGGTTTCTCCATACGATTTTAAACTGTAATTTATGACGACATCATATTTGAAATTCCCTGTATTGCTTTTATTCTTTGCAATTCATGTTTGCTTTGCGCAGAAAAACGCTTCCGAAGATTTCCGTTTTTTAGAACGTTCCGAAGACATCAAAATCAATTTGAAAAAAGGAGCTTTTACTATTGTGAAGCGCATTCACGAAAAAGGAGAATATGTAACCGCAAACAATCTGTATTACGCAAACGAATCACTTCATTTTGATAGTTTTACCAAATTAGAAGATATTGAAGCAACTACGTATTTACCAGCTTCTGGAAAGACCTTGAAAGTAGATTATATTGAAACGAAACACGAATTTGATGATGGTATTTTTTACAGCGATCAACAAACGAAAAACTTTACGTTTCCTGGTGTTACAAAAGGCGCAATTACCGAGTTAAAATATAAGGAAGTCATCAACGAACCACACTTTTTAGGCTTGTTCCGTTTTGGAACCTATGCGTCAACACAAAAAGCCGTTTTACGCATTGAGTTTCCTAAGAATGTAGAAATTGGCTTTAAGGAATTTCACACCGAAAATATTCAAATTGATTTTAAGAAAGAAGAAACTAAAAATAGTAATGTATACACTTGGACTTCCGAAAACGTGACGAAATTCACTTCGGAAGATAATGCCGAAGCCGCTTTGTATCACTTACCGCATGTTATTTTACACATAAAGAATTATACCGAAAAAGGCAAAACGATTCCAGTTTTAAATAATGTAAAGGATTTGTACAGTTGGTATGCTTCGTTAGCGAAACAAGTGGATGAAAATGACTTGAAAAACGTGTATAAAATTGCCGAAGATATTGCAAAAAAGTACAGTACAGATCGTGAAAAAGCGAAAGCTATTTACAATTGGGTACAAGGAAATATTACGTATGTTGCCTTTGAAGATGGCTTAGGCGGATTTATTCCACGCGGTGCTGCAAGTGTTTGCAAAAACCGTTATGGCGATTGTAAAGACATGGCAAATTTATTGTATGTAATGCTAAATCGTGTGGGAATTCCATCGTTTAGAACCTGGATTGGTACGCGCGATCGTCCATATTTGTATGACGAAGTACCAACGCCAATGGTAGACAATCACATGATAACGGCAACTGTTATTGATAAGGATACGATTTTTATTGATGGAACCGATAGTTATGTCAATTTTGGCATGCCGAGTTCATTTACACAAACAAAAGAAGCCTTGATTGGAATTTCGCCAGATAGATTTGTACTGAAAAAAGTTCCGGTGCAGTCTTCAGAAAAAAGTAAAACGATTATTAATACGACAATCACCTTTGAAAATGGCGCAATTAAAGCTTCTGAAAAACGTGTGATGACAGGTTATGAACGCGTTGATTTTGTCACAGATTACCTCTACAAGAAAAAAGATATTACCGAAGAAGAATTTTTGAATACAACGTTGGCAATCGGAAATAACAAAACAAAATATCAAAATATTCAGGTTTCTCCGTTGGAATCTAAACATGAAACCTTGACGCTCGATTTTGATTTACTGATTGAAAGTTATGCCAAAACAATTGGTTCAAAAACAATTTTAAACCTCAACATTGATCGCGCCTTATCAAAACAAAAAATTGATATTGAAGCGCGTAAATATGCCAAAAAAATTGATCATAAGTTTCAAAAAGAATATACAACAACCTTTGTGATTCCAAGTGGTTACAATGTAACTTCTGTTCCAAAACCTATTAAATACGAAGGGGAAAAGTATGGTTTTGACATTCATTACGAAAAAAAAGAAAGCGAAATTATTCAACATAAAGTCATATACATAAACACATTGCGTGTAGAAAAAGAAGATTTTGAAGATTGGAATGGTTTCATCAAAAAATTAATAAAAGCCTACAAAAAAAGTATCATCATTGAAAAATAAATCAACATTTATGAGAGCAGTTATTGTCATCCTTTTGTGTTTAAGTTCAACACAAGTATTTTCTCAATTTTATAAAGAATACGATTGGGCAAAAAAGCCAACCTTGCATACACTTACTGAAAAAGAAGCCAACGAATCTTCCATTTCCATCATGGAAAAATATGTGGTAGAATATATGGCTCCTTCTTTTGGAAAAGATGTAAAAAAGTTTGAAACTACACATACAATTGCACGTGTTCATGACGAAAAAGGTATTAAAACACACAACACAGTGTACATTTCTATGTATGAAGTCATCAATATTGTGGACATTAAAGCGCGTACAATTTCGCCCGACGGAAAGGTAACTTTGCTAAACAAAGACAATATTAAAGAAGTGAAGAATGTTGAAGAATATGGTGATTTTAAAATCTTTGCGATTGAAGGTGCTGGAAAAGATTCTGAAATTGAAGTCTTGTATACCTTAGAAAAAGAATTTTCTGCTTTTGGAAGAGAAACATTACAAAAAAGTTATCCGATCAAAAAATTGGAATACGATTTTATTTATGGAAAGCTTCCTGGCCGTGCTAAAGTCTATAATGCTTTTACCGATTTTGATGATCGCATGTACAACAAAAGACAAGGAAAACAATTGGTTTTAGAAGATATTGTTCCTATGATTGAGGAAGAATATGCAACGCCCGATTCCAATAAAACATACATCGCGTATCAATGTTTTGGTCTTGGAACAAATGTCACGGACGACATGTTGTGGAGCAATGTTGTGACGAATATTACAGACGGAATGTTTCCAGAGAAAGTACATCCTGAAATTGCAAAAATTGTAGAAACGATTCTAAAAGGTCAAAAAACAGACGAGTTTACCAAAGCGTATTTGATTGACGATTATGTAAAAACAAATTATACAATTGTACAAAATAACAACGCGCAACTTTCTGATATTGATTATATTATTGAAAACAAATCGGCAAGTGATTTAGGAATCATCAAAGTATATTCGCATTTATTAGAAGCTGCAAAAGTGGAATACATGCCTGTAATTACGGCAGATGTGTATGAACATAGGTTCGATTCTGAATTTTTTAATCCTGGTGCTTTGCGCGAATTTTTAATCTACATTCCAAAGACGTTTAACTATATTACGCCAAATCGTGTGGATTATCGTTTGAGTGAAATTCCACCAAATATTTTAGGAAATACAGGAATCTATGTAAATAACAAAAAGCAGTTTAGCTTTTATAAAATTAAACAGAAAGATCAAGATTACAGTCGCGTTGCGCGAAACATGAATATTTCGTTTGAAGACGAAATGGAATATGTGAAAATTGACCAAAATCAAGAGTATTACGGACATTGGGCAATGAACAACCGTGCGTATTTGAATTTAGTGCCTGATGAAGCTGCCAAGGAATTTGAAGACTATTTAACAGGTTCAGGAATTGAAGATAAAGTCGTTAAAAAATACGAGACCGTAAACAAGGAAATGGCGCAATTGGAATACAATACACCATTTTTAGTAAATAGCACTATTACTTCTGAATCTTTATTAGAAGAAGCGGGCGATAGTTATATTTTTCAAGTTGGAAAAGTCATTGGAACGCAAAGCGAATTGTACCAAGAAACGAAACGTATCAATCCAATTCAGATGCAATATCCAAATCGTTATAATTATGAAATCATTGTAAACATTCCGAAAGAATTCGAAGTTGAAGGCTTAGAATCGTTAATCATCAAAAAAGAATTGTTAGATGAAGAAGGAAAGCAAAAATGTAAGTTTGAATCTAATTATAAGCTTGAAGGCACAAAACTTACCATCATGATTGAAGAGTTTTACAAGGAATTTGAATACGATATTGCAGAATATGAAGGTTTCCGCGAAGTTATCAATGCAGCTTCTGACTTTAATAAAGCGGCAATTTTGATGAATCCGAAGGAGTAACCTAATACGCATATAGGTTCATAAGAAAATCTATCACACAACAAATTACAAGTCCGTCAATTATGGCGGACTTTTTTATTATTTTTTTGGAACGAATGCATACAAACACACCACAACATACATATCAAAAAAGTAAAAATTCGTATCTTTATTGAAACCGATTAAATACTACCAATAGTATGAATTTTAAAACTACGTTAAGCTATTTCTGCCTTTTCTGTTGTTGCTTCTCAAATGCACAATTGTTAGATGATGTCGCCAATGATTCGTTGGTACGAATACCAGAATATCTTGCTTCTGAAAGACTTAAAGAGAACATTTACATTCACACTGATAAAGATATTTATGAAGCCGGAGAAGATTTATGGTTTAAAGCGTATCTATTAAATGGCACAGATTTAAAACTATCTACCGATACAAAAATTATTTTCGCAGCATTGATTAATGAAAAAGATGATTATATCATTTTACGAGAAAAGTATGAAGCGTCGAATGGTTTTGCACACGGACATTTGTTTTTAAGTGAAACCTTAGAAGTAGGTTCGTATCGATTGGTAATTCACACTAAAAACACATTAGAAAGCACAACAAATACGATATTAGCAGTGAAACGTTTTCAACTAAAAGAAAGCATCATTCCAAGTATTTTGATGGATACTGAATTTTCAAAGAGAATATATGCGCGAAACGAAGCTGTAAACGCAACAATTGCCGTTTTTTCAAGAAGTAGAGTTCCGTTTAGAAACACAACTGTAGTTGCACAATTGTATACTGGAAAAAAGCGATTGGCGCGTACTAGAGTAAAAACGGATATTAATGGTGAAGTTGCACTAAATTTTCCCGCAGAAAAAAGTGAAAAGGCTGATTTTATAACACTTCGCGTAAGGCATGAAGGAAAAGAAGTGAATCATCGTATTGAAATTCCGTTTAAAAATATTGGCGATATTCAATTTGGCATGTATCCAGAAGGTGGAAGTTTGGTAGAAAATTTACCCAGTCATGTAGCTTTTAAAGCGGTAGACGCAAATGGCAGACCTGTACAGGTAAAAGGAGATTTGTATGAGAATGGAAAAAAAATTTCTTCATTTTCTGCAAAACATGCTGGAATGGGCATGTTTGATATTACACCAAAAACGAATCAAAAGTATACGGTACAATTGACCTCTCCAAAAATAGAGCGGATTTTTGAGTTGCCAACAATTCTGCCCGAAGGTATTACGTTAAAAGTTGATCGAAGCAATGAAAAATTTGCACATTTTAGCGTATTCCGATCTAAAAATATTCCGCCAAAGAAAGTGTACATACGAGCACAAAATCGCGGACTCGTCTATTGGATGGCGACAGCTTCTTTGGAAAAAGAACGCATTCGATTTAAGTTGCCAATGGACAAATTTCCACAAGGAATTGCAGAAGTAACTGTATTTGACGAGAATTATCAACCATTAGCAGAACGCCTTATTTATACTAATATTGATAAAAAACTGACACTTACATTAAAAGAGATTTCTCGAAGTTCGTTCGTTCAAAAAGACAAAGTAACGATGAAATTTGAAGTCAAAGATGAAAATGAAAATCCTGCGGTGGCAAATTTTAGTATGAGTGTACACGATCATTTGTATGCTGATACAGCTAATGATTACGGCATGATGTCACATTATTACCTGTTTTCAGAATTGAAAGGTCATGTGTATGATGCAAATTATTATTTTAATCCAAAAAATAAAAACAGCGCCAAACACCTTGATTTGTTGATGCTGACACAAGGTTGGCGAAATTATGTTTGGAACAAAAAACAACTTCCTTTTAGCGAGAAGAAAATAACATTTAATACGGTTATAAAAGGAAAAGTATTTACACGATTGGAAAATAAAAGGCTTTTACGTGCTCCAAATAAAGCTATTAAAGTTGCGTATCCGACAGTGGTAAATGCAGTTCAGGTAGATAGTCTAGGGAATTTTGAGCTGCCTATTTTTGCTTACAATTTGTCCAAAGGTGCTGCAATGATCCTATTTCCGTTCGAGAATAATAAAAATACCATTATTGAAGTGTATGATCCGTTTGTAAAAATTGATAAAATTACAAAAGATCAATTGCAATTTTTTCCAGCGAATGATATTCCGTTGTATACAAAAAAGCAATCTTCGTATAATTCAAAATTTAGTTTTACAGAAACAAATTATTTAGAGGAAGTGAATCTTTCTACTTTCAATAGACGCAAAAGAAAACTTGGTGCTTATGGCAGATTTATTCCAAATTCAGACGATTATGTGTGCTTTCAGTTTAACATTTTAAACTGCGTCAATCATCCTTCAGGACCAAAACCTGTAGATGGCGAAACATATAGACTTAATGATGGTAGGACAATAGTATATGATTCTAACAGTGAAAGTAAAAATCAAAATAACGAACGTTTTGTAAAAATTCGCGGTATGTATCCTGAAAAAGAATTTTACAGTCCTGTGTACGATACAAAAGAAGAAAAAATGTTTCCTGACAATCGGAAAACCTTGTTTTGGGCACCAAATTTAATTTCGAATGAAAAGGGAGAAATTACAGTTACTTTTTATACATCTGATGTGCAAACTACCTTTTTAGGAAAGATAGAAGGCACTAATGGAAATGGATTGTTAGGCACTCATTTATTTCAGTTTGATGTGCATTGAGTTACTCTTCAATTTTAAACTGCATGTCACTTTTTTTAGTAGCTTCTTGTTCAAATTCGGCGGCAAGTTTATCACGTTGAAAAGAATGGAAACGCTTCCGCTGATAGTTTAAATAGCCAATATCATCTTGTGCAATTTTGTCAAACTTTGATTCAGAAAGCTTGAATGTATGTCGCTCATTTGTATCTAAATCTTCAAACGTAACTTTAAATACATTATAATGGTCTTCACTTCCTTTACGTGCTTGCACGCGTTTATCCACTACTTTTACAGGAATTTCTAGCACAGGAGCTTTGCTATTGAGTAATTTTTCATTGATACTTTTAAAAATCACACTAACTGTACCTACAACAATGACAATGACCATGATGGTAAAAAGCATATCAAATTGAGAATCGTTCATAAAAAATTATTTTTTAGTTATTGAAAAATATACAAATCACTTTGTAAGACATGCATTACTTTAAAACGTTACACGCAAATTTAAAAAATTTAAAATGGCGCTTCAACCGCAACAGTCGTTTCTGAAGCACTTGGCACGCGACCAAGCAACTTTTCTCTCCAATTATTCCATTTGTATTTTTTAGCCAGAATGATCAAAATGATTGGATATGCAATTAAAATCGGAACTAAAATACTCGCAAATGAAATGCTGCTTTCTTGAGAAGTATACCTAAATAAAGAATCGGTTTGTAACGCAGAATAATCTGCCGTAACCAATGTTGCTGCTAAAAAATTGTTTGCAAAATGAAATCCTAAAGCCAATTCTAATCCTTCATCCATCAAGGTGATAATTCCTAAAAACAAACCTGTTCCAATGTAAAAAATCATTGTAATTCCGCCCATTTCAGCTACTTCAGGATTTGCCGAATGCATTAAACCAAATAATACCGAAGTTGCTAGTAACGGAAACCATCTGTTTTTTGCGATAATTCCGATTTGCTGCATAAAATATCCTCTAAAAAGATATTCTTCAAAGCCAATTTGAAACGGAAAAAGAATCAAACACAATACAATTAAAATGATGAATTTTACAGGTTTAAAATCAAATGTAACCATTCCTGGATACAGGTAACATTCTACTCCGAAAGCAATAATTCCTAATAAAAATACCAATCCGAACGAAAAGGCAATTCGTTTTAAATCAATTTTACTGCGCGCTGTTGTCAGCGATACCAAACTTCGCCTGTGCAAATAAAGCACCAAGCCAAAAAGCATCAACAGTAAAAAAACAAAGAACGATAGGTTAAGTGCAAACATAAAATTGTTACTCTCTATACTTTTGGCAGCTTCTTCCGCTTGTTTTATAGCATCTACATCGCCAAAAAACACATAAATGATGTTTGCAACAAAAATTGCAAGTGTCAATATGGTTGTCATAATAACTTTCCAAGTAGCGTTATCTCCTTTGTAAGCTTGTTGTATAAACATATTTTAAGTGTTTTTTATGTATGGAACATTCCACATCAAATTAGTATCATAATGCAATGCTCCATTTTGTATGATGAGTGGCGAATTGAAATTATTAGTATATAAACCGCCAGTTCCTAAACCTTGTGGCAACTTACTTTGCAATGTATGCGTCCATTGTGCAATGGCATTGAGACCTATATTACTTTCCAGCGCACTGGTAATCCACCAATCAATATTTTGTTTGGCTGCTAATGAAATCCATTCGTTACTTCCGGCATAACCACCAACCAAACTAGGCTTTAAGATAATGAATTGTGGCTGAATGGTTTCTAGGACTTTTTTCTTGTCAGATGGATGAAAAACACCGATCAATTCTTCATCAAGTGCAATTGGCAATGGTGTGACTTCGCAAAGTTGTGCCATTTCTTGTAATTGTCCTTGTTTGATAGGTTGTTCAATAGAATGCAAATCCAATTCGGACAAGCGTTTTAGTTTTTCCAACGCATTTTTTGGTGTAAATCCTCCATTGGCATCTACGCGTAATTCTATATCGTTTACAGAATATTCTTTGCGAATATTTTGCAATAGTTTGATTTCAGTTTCAAAATCAATCGCGCCAATTTTCATTTTTATACACGAAAAACCTGCTGCGAGTTTGTCTTTTATTTGCGATTTCATAAACGTTTCGTCGCCCATCCAAATTAAACCATTGATATCAATTGCTTCTTTTCCTTCCGTAAATTCGGATGGATGCAATAAAAAAGGTGTTGTTGCATTTAAAGATCGAAACGCTTGTTCTACACCAAACTGAATTGACGGAAACGCTATTAATTCTTGTAACAAAGCTTCTTCTCCTAATTGAATATTGTCGCATGTCCAACGTAACTTTTTTTCATATTCGGGCACATCATCAATACTCAAACTTCGTAAAATTCCGCACTCTCCTATTCCTTGTTTGTCTTCTGAAACGATCTGAATAAACCAAGTTTCTTTTTGTTTCAATATCCCGCGCGATGTTCCACTTGGACGTTTAAAATCTAAAATATGTTTGTGATAGGTTGCTTTCATGCTAGTATGCTGGTATTTTGGTAGGTTCGTATCGCATTGTGGTATTTTTTACCGTCTGAGTGATAACATTTTTATAATGGATTCGAGTTGACTTAAAAGACTTTCTGAATCTTTTAGTTTTATAAAACTCAAATCTGTTGCAATGAGTAATTGTGTTTCTATTTGATATACTGAACCTATTGCTATTTCTAAAAATCGATAGAAATCCTTATTAGATCTTCTTGAAGCTCCTTCTGCAATATTAGAAGCAATTGAGGTACTTGCAGGTCTTAATTGACTTATCAATCCGAATTTTTCATAATCTGGAAAGTCAGCGGTAACTTCATAAATAGATTTACAAAATATCCTACTCGATTTCCACACTTCTAATTCTTTAAATCGATGCATATTAAATTTTAATAACTAATTTTTAAATCATTATAAATAATAGCCTTAGATACTACTAAAATACCAATATACTAATATACAAACATCCCAAAACTACACTTTCAAAGTGCCACCAATTTCAAGTAGAATCAATTCTTTCTTTTCGTTTGAAAATTTTTGTTTTGCTTCATCATGATCAATTGTTATTGGAGGAAAAGAATCGTAATGATAGCCCAATACTTTATTACATGCTACAAAATCACTTGCTAACACTGCATCTTCTACGCCCATTGTAAACGTATCACCGATAGGCAAAATAGCCAAATCGAGTTTTGTTTGAAGCGGAATGAGTTTCATATCGTACGTCAACGCAGTATCTCCGGCAATATAAATTGATTTTCCTTTAACTGTTAACACAAATCCTCCTGGTTGTCCACCATACGAACCATCTGGAAATGAAGATGTATGAATAGCATTTACATATTTAGCCGAAAACGCCTGTGTTTTATACGTTCCGCCATGATTCATACCAAATGTATTAAACTTTTTATTGCTGTAATGTGCAGCTATTTCATAATTAGAAATAATCATTGCGCCATTATTTTTAGCAATTTTTTCCACATCTAAAATATGATCTTGATGTGCATGAGTGACCAAAATATAATCTGCGTCCAATTCGTCTACATCAATAGCAGCTGCGAGTGGATTTCCACTGATAAACGGATCAACAATAATGCTGATTTCGTCAAATTCTATGTGTAATGATGCGTGTCCTAAATAGGTTATTGTCATAATAATAATTAGTTTTTTAAATGTGTAAAATTTTATAAATCGCTTTGTTTTTACAAGCGTTTCAAGAGTTATAAAGTTTCTATTAGTTCTACCTTATCTTCTGTATTTTCAATTAAAAATAGCAAATAGTAGTGCATACAAAAAAGTACTCAAGGCAACTTTTTTAAGTTCTGGGTCCAATTCTTTGAGAATGATATTTTTTCCAACCACAATCATATTCATCACCAAAGGAATGAAAGCAATTAGAAATATATAACTTTCATAAGAACTATTTTTATTAAAGTTCACATAGATTAAAGAACACGTTAAAGCACCTAAAATGAGCGCATAATGATATAATTTCGCATTCTGACTTCCCATTTTTACAACTAAGGTGTTTTTTCCGTGTGCTTTATCTTTGATACGATCGCGCATATTATTCAAATTTAATACGGCTGCACTTAACAATCCGATCGCAGTTGCAGGCAAAAAAATCTCAAAATTCAATGATTTTGTATATAAAAAATAACTTCCTACGACACTTAACCATCCAAAGAAAAGAAATACAAAAATATCGCCCAAACCCGAATATCCATACGCACTTTTACCAACTGTATACTTCACAGCAGCAATAATAGCGGTAATTCCTAAGAATAAAAACAGAATAGAATAGCTAAAATTTTCGCTCCCAAAAGCAACATAAATTACCGAAATAGCAAGTAAAAGTGTAATAATTGCCGTAATAATCATGGCGTTTTTCATTTGGGTTGGCGAAATAATTCCCGAAGCAACCATGCGCTGTTCTCCTTCCCTATCATCGTCTGTACCACGAATTCCATCGCCATAATCATTGGCAAAGTTTGATAACACCTGAAAACCAATCGTCGTTAAAATACATAACCAAAAAAGTACCGATTTCCAAACTGGAGGACAACCAAAACAACAACTAAAATAGTCTGTAAGATATAATTTACTGTAAGTATTCCCCAACGAACAACCAACTATAATTCCAGAAATGGACAAAGGTAAAGTTCGTAATCGGGCAGCAGCAAGCCATGGTTTTATCATGTACACTAAGTTTTGGTAAATATACGCTTTTATAAAAATAATGAAAAAGACCTTGAGCGGTTTTTAATCATAATATTCTATTAAATTTTATGCGCAATTCCTAGTTTTACTTACATTGCAAGAAGTTTTATCTTTTAATTTATGCAATTAGCTTTTCGCATCTTTTTACTATGTATTTCAGTCCATTTTGTGCACGCGCAAGAAACGGAAGTTTGGAATACCTATCAAGCCAAACAAGAAAAAGGCGTGAGTTCTACAAATTTGCGAATGGATTTGATTGAAAAAGCGCCAATTAACGGATATGATTTTCTTTTTTATGTGAAGATTAAGTACAGAGTCACGAAAGAAAGTGATTTTCCCATTGGGAATAAATTGAAAAAATTGTACGCCATTAAAAATGCGATTTCTGAAAAAATGAAATCTGTTTCTGATAGCAAATATGTAGGTTCATTTATGTTTGATGGAAGTCGTTTTGAATATTACTATGTGAAAGATGCTTCCGATATTGAACGCCATATTGATAAATTATTTCGAAATAAGTTTCGCGGAGAAAAATATGAAGTCTATGTAAAATCTGATCCTGCGTGGGATTTGTACATCAATTTTTTATATCCGAATGATGAAATTAGAAACTTTATGTCGAATCGCGATACAGTAGTTCAACTCAAAAATATCGGAGATGATGTAACTAAACCCAGAAAAATAGAGCATTTCGCAACATTTTCTAGTATCAATGAAATGAATTTATTTGCAGATGCCGTAGAAAAACTTTCGTATACGATTGATTATAAAAAGAAAGTCAAAAATGATAAATTTCCACACGAAGTAAAATTCTACAGAGACAATTCGGTGACGTTAGATAATACAATGAAATTCACAACTGAACTCATCAATCTTGCCAAAGAAATGAATGGAAACTATGATGGTTGGGAAACGTTTGTGGTTAAGAAAAAACAGTAGTTTTTTAGACTTGCTTTGCTTTTAGAAATGTTGAATGTTAGATTTTAAATGTTGAATTGCTTCGACTCAAGAAACTCAATTCTTCAAACCAGATAACATCACTTCGAGTGAATCGACATTTGAAACGTTACAATACTCAATACTAATGACTCACTTCTAACTATCAAAATCGAATTCCAACGCCCATATTTACAGTGTGAATGTTCTCATTATAGCGATTTCCAGACGTATTTCCATCCAAATCTAACTTTATAAAATCGGCAGAAACCTCAACAAAAAATGTATCCGAAAGATCATAAGCTGCGCCAAATCCCCAATTGATTCCACTTTGCGAATCTGTAAAACGATCGCCATTTGGCTGAATTATAGGATCAGGACTTCCAAAACTGAAATTAGTATTTCCTGTATTCAAAGAAGTTGAAAATATACTGTAACCTAATGAAACATACGGTTTTAATTGCGGCAAACTTTTCAGGTTGAATTCACCAATAAGTTTTGGTTTCAACACAAAAGCGCCACCATTGACATCATCTACAAAATTATAATTAAAATAATCTACCGAAAATGCCAGTTTTGGAGAAATCAAATCTGTATCTGCAAATTGATATCTAAAGTCTAAACCAACAACACCATCGTAGGCAAATACCATAAAATTATCACCTGTAGAAAGCGGATAATGCAATCCTATTTCAAATTTTCGATCTGTATTTTGTCCAATTCCCATGTAAAAACATAGTAAAAACAGACTAACGATTAGTTTTTTCATTTTTATGATTGATTTATAGGTTACTAACGATATTCTGATAGAATTATTTGAAAGCCGCTAGTTTTCAGTCGAAATTTTCAGTTTTCTTTACCTTATGAGATGCTGAATCAAGTTCAGCATGACGTAAAGGAGAATATTTAGTTTCTATTAGACTATTCACGTAAGATATAAATTCCTGCGTAGACAGAAATAGCTGCTCAATACTAACAACTCAATTCTCAATACTACTTAAAATCACGGAATCCACTTTTTATCAAAGTTTGGCTTGCGTTTTTCCAAGAATGCATCGCGTCCTTCTTTGGCTTCTTCGGTCATATAGGCTAAACGAGTGGCTTCACCAGCAAATACTTGTTGTCCAACCAATCCGTCATCCGTTAAATTCATGGCAAATTTCAACATTTTAATCGACATTGGTGATTTCGCCAAAATTTCTTGCGCCCATTCAAACGCAGTATTTTCCAATTCGTCATGCGGAATTACGGCATTTACCATGCCCATTTCATAGGCTTCTTGTGCAGAATAGTTTCTACCTAAGAAAAAGATTTCTCGTGCTTTCTTCTGTCCAACCATTTTTGCTAAATACGCCGAACCATATCCTGCATCAAAACTCGTTACATCAGCATCTGTTTGCTTAAAAATAGCGTGTTCTTTACTCGCCAACGTTAAATCGCAAACCACATGCAAACTATGTCCGCCACCAACTGCCCAACCTGGCACTACACATATCACGGCTTTTGGCATGAAACGAATTAAACGTTGTACTTCTAAAATATTTAATCTGTGATAACCATCTTGTCCAACATATCCTTGATGTCCGCGTGCTTTTTGATCGCCGCCACTACAAAAAGAATACACACCATCTTTAGACGATGGACCTTCCGCAGACAGTAAAACGACTCCAATATGTATATCTTCGTGCGCATCTCTAAAAGCATCTAACAATTCGCTTGTAGTATGCGGACGAAATGCATTTCGCACATCAGGTCTGTTAAAAGCAATTCTGGCAACGCCATCCGCTTTCTTATACGTAATATCGTCGTACTCTTTTACCGTTTTCCAGTCTGGATTACTCATATTTTTAGTATTTTGCGTAAAAATAATTCATTTTACACAGTTTTCAAGGATTTCTTTATTCAAATTCTTGTAATTTAAAACGATCATTTTCCATGAAAAAAATACTTTTATCCGCTTTTTTAGTCTGTTTTACGCTTTCTACTTTTGCACAAGATTATGAATTTAAAACAACTGTAGATTTAGAAGCAACTCCCGTAATAAGTCAAGGACGCACAGGAACGTGTTGGAGTTTTTCGGCTTCTTCTTTTTTAGAATCTGAAATCATACGATTGACAGGAAAACAGATTGATATTTCGGAAATGTTTAATGTACGAAACACCTATCCTACAAAAGCTTGGAATTATGTGATGCGACAAGGAAAAGCACAATTTAGCGAAGGCGGATTGGCGCATGATGTTATGAATGCGGTAAAAGCAAACGGATTGGTTCCTAACAGCGCATATACAGGTTTACAAGCGTTGCAAAGCAATCACAATCATGCGGAAATGGTTTCGGTTTTAAAAGCAATGTTAAATGCATACATTAAAAATCCTGGAAAAAAATTATCTAAAAACTGGAAACCTGCTATAGAAAGTGTGTTGGATATTTATTTAGGAAAACGAACTGAATCTTTTAAGTTTGAAGGAAAAACATATACGCCACAATCATTTTTGGCAATGACAAAGCTAAATCCGGATGATTATGTAACGATTACTTCTTTTACACATCAACCGTATTATGAATCGTTTGTTTTAAATATTCCTGATAACTTTTCTAACGGAAGTTTTTACAATGTTACTTTAGATGAATTGGTTGCAGCTACTAAAAATGCTTTGAAAACTGGTTATACTGTTGAGTTGGATTGCGATGTGTCGGAAGCTTCATTTTCTGCAAAATATGCAGTAGCAACGATTCCTGAAAAAATGATTAAAGATAGAAAGAGTTTTACAGGAAAAATGCTCAAAGAAAAAACAATTACAGCTAATTATCGTCAAGATGAATTTGAAAATTACACCACTACAGACGATCATTTAATGCACATTACAGGAATAGCTACTGACCAAAACGGAAATGAATATTTTCGTGTAAAAAACTCATGGGGAAGTAATACTGAACGCATTCCAAATGATGGACATGTACACATGAGTGAAGCTTTTTTTAAACTGAAAACAATCTCTGTAATGGTTCATAAAGATGCACTTCCAAAAGCATTGCGTAAAAAATTAGGACTGTAACATTCATGGTTTGTTTCATACATATAATTGCATGAAGCAACAAAAAAGAATACAATTTAAACAAGGTTTATCCATCGCTATTATTGGAAAACTCCAATTTTGGATCGGTATTTTATTGGGTGTTTTTAACGCTGTTGTTTTCTATCTTTTTATTTTTTATTTGTTAGATTTTATGAATCTATTCAACATTTCCATGGATGGAGATTTGCCATTACAAACAAAAGACAGATCCTTTTTTGAAACACCTTTTTTAGCAGCAACGTCATTTAGTTTGGGAGTTACAATGATGATTCGTCATTGGTTTATGCAACCAACATTTCGTTATCAGCGTTCTTGTAAAAATATATCACTTCGAATATCGAATTATTCGCTATTCATATTTTATTTAGTATTATATGCAGCGATAGTTTACATTCGTTTTTTTGTATTTGGTAAAACTTTTACGGAAGCAGATAGACCTATAAATTACACAAGTCTCTTCTTTACAATTCCTTTGTATTTATTCTTTGTTGCTTGGACAGAAGTTTCTCGACATTTCGTTGCTAAGAAGTGGATTATAAGTACTTTTTTGATTGGTACACTTACAGTATTTCTTTTTACAATAACGAACATCAAGCCTACTAAATTTTCAGAAAAAACTTTTAACATTATACATGCTGAAGAATTTGAATATGTAGATACTGAACTGAAAAAAGCTACAGAAAAATACAATATCCATTTTTCGGAAGAAACTATAAATGCTCTAAAAGAATTTCGTTCAAAAAGAGCTTTTGAGTTGCTAGAGAAAGTCCGATTGGCTTTTAAGGCAGATAAAAAAGTTTCGTTAGACACCATTATTCTTGAAAAAATACTGATTCACAATTTCAAAGGATATTACAAAGGCAGAAGAGATTCATATACTTATATTTTCCCTTTTCAAGCATACGAGCAATTGAGAAAAGTAGCTCCGAAATCTGATGAAGCGACAGAATTGATCTTTATTTTGGAAGAGTTTTATAAGTTAAGTAAACTTAAAACTGAAGACTGGATTAGTGATAATAATAGTTTTCTGTATCACAATAGAATGAGTATTTTAGAATATCAATTCCATGATTACAATCCGCATGAATATTACAAGATGTATGATCAAGTTTTCTTCCTTTTACCAAACATTCAAAAATTAAAAATATACGATCATCCGCTTTTTAATAAAGAAATTCCTTTTCCGCCATCAATTCCAATATTTGAAAAAAATGTATTGGAGAAATTTCCCGAATTCACACATCAAACAAAATAATCTGCTGTTTGGTATCATTTTTGTGACTCAAACAATCATTAACATCATCAGTCAACAAAAAACCGATTTCACATGAAAACCACGTATCTAATTAGCTGTTTAGCAATGCTTTTAGCCTTTAGCAGTTGCAGTATTGACGAAGACGATCCACAGTTTGATCTTACAGAAAGTCTTGTTGCGTACTATCCGCTTGACGGAAATACAGACGATTTAAGTGCTTATAAAGTAAGCGCACACAGAAAAGGTGTACGCACTACAGCTGACCGTTTTGGCAACGCTGATTTAGCCTATAAATTTGATGGTATTAACGATCATATTCGCATTCCTGCGAATGAACATTTAAACTTCAGCGACGAGTTTACGATTAATTTGTGGGTAAAAACTAACGCTTCTCATTTACAACAAGTATTGTATAAAAATGTTTCAGATTCTCAAAAAACAAAAGCTGCTTACGGAATTTCTATTGGATATTCTCCATTAGAAGATGAAGAAGTTGTAACGAATGACATCGTTTTTACAATTGCACCATACGGAATTATGCATGAGTTGCGAAAGTTTGATTATGAGAAAGATACTTGGTATATGATTACTTGCTCGTTAAAAGGAGATACGATGTATTTGTACATTAACGGAAAACCTACGTTGATGAAATATATTAAAGGAGAAATTTCTACAACTACCTTACCATTATTAATTGGAAATGATGGATCTGGAGAAAATCCGTTTAGCGGAAGTATCGATGATATTCGAATTTATAGCAAAGCAAAATCAACAGAGTTTGTATCGTTTTTATACGAGCAATAAACTGACTATTATATATTTAAAAAATGCGCGTTTGTACAACGCGCATTTTTTTATGTCAAATTTAAAGCATCATAATTCCGTTGCATTCAATTCATAAACCACAGGTTATACTGTTTTTTTTAAATGATTTACCATTGTAAGTTTGGGTTATTATGAATTTAAAAAATGCATTATGAAAAAACAAATTAAAAAGTTGAACTTACGTAAAAACGTAATTGGAAACCTAGCAAACGTATCAGGAGGAAGACCACCTAAAACATGGAGGTATTGTGATGGTCCATCTGGCGACGGTGACGACGGAACAAGTGGTTACACATCATTTTGCTCAGTAATTGCATGCTAAAAAAAGAAAGGCGAGTTTTTCAACTCGCCTTATTTATATATTTACATTTTAATTATTTTATCTGAAGTAACATTAAAATATTATTTCAATTCAATTCCATCAGATTTGATAATAATTTGCTCTTGCTTGTACAAACTTCCAATCGCTTTCTTAAAGCTCTTTTTACTCATTTTTAAGCGATTTTTAATTTCTTCGGGATCACTTTTATCATGTAAAGGTAAACTTCCTCCATTTTGTTGTAAAGCATCCAACACTACTTGCGCAGACGGCTCAATATTCTTATAACCAATATGTTGTAAAGAAATATCTATTTTATTATCATCTCTTATTTTTGAAATAACACCTTTCAGTTTTGCACCAAGTTTCAACTCTTTGTAAATTTCATCTTGGTATACCAAACCTTTGTGTTTTTGATTGATAATCATTTCAACACCTAAATCGGTAAAACGAGACACCATTAAATCAACTTCCTCAAAACGTTCTACAGTTAATTCTTCGTTACTCAAAAACTTATTTGTCTTACTTGAACCAACCAAACGGTTTGTTTCTTCATCCAAATAACAATACACAACATACCATTTTCCCTCAACCATATCACGCGCTTGCTCTTTAAACGGAACAAACAAATCTTTTTCCAATCCCCAATCTAAAAAAGCACCATAATCACTCAATGCAGTTACTTGAAGTAAGCCGAATTCATTGACTTTCATATACGGTTTTAGCGTCGTAGTAACGGGACGTTCGTGACTATCTAAATAAGCAAAAACACTCAGTTTGTCTCCTATTTCAAAAGAAGTTGGAATGTATTTATTTGGCAACAAAATTTCATTTCCTTCATCATCGCCCAAGAAAAGTCCTGGTGGCGTTTCTCGTAAAATTTCTAATGTATTAAGTTGTCCTAAGTGAATCATATTGGTAAATTTCGGTCAAAGGTACGTTTTATCTAATGTTTTACAATAAAAAAACGCCATCGTGACAAAGATGGCGTTTTCGAAAGGGATTTTAATAATAGTATTAAAATACAATCTTATTTGTTGTAGATTGCTTCTTTTCCGAAATGAACTGTTAATAAGTAATATACAACAGCTCTATATTTTGATCTGTTAGAACGACCGTACTTTTCCATAACTGCGTCAATGGCTTTGTCTAGATCTGCGCTATCAGCTAATCCTAATTTTTTGATTAAGAAATTGTTTTTTACGGTTGCTAATTCTGTCTCGTCTGATCCTGAAACAGTTGCTGCATCTTTGTTATAAATTGCAGGTCCACATCCGATAGTTACTTTTGTTAATAAATCCATATCTGGAGTAACTCCACATTTGTCTTTTAAATCAGCAACGTACTTTGTAATTAGCTCGTCTCTCTTGCTCATAATTGTCTTAATTTTTAATTGTAAAAGTTGATTAATAATATCTGTACAAAAATATAGTGTTATGCTATATTTTAACTTTTTGAAAAATTCTTATCATTTATTTTCGTTGAAAAACTTAAAATAATCGATTAACGCACCATCATTTTCAATTCGAGGCGTAAAAATCTCTAAAATCTTAGGTTTTTCACTTTCTTTATAAAACGTTTGCAATTCAGTTTGAAGCGAAATTTTATCAGAAGCTGTACTATATTCAAACTGATACATCGCTGCCAATTGTTTCGCCGTGTGCGGATGAATGGTTTCAAAATACGTATCAAAATTCTCCGTATTTTTATTTCCTGGAAGAATTCTAAAAATTCCGCCTCCGCTATTATTTACCAGCATAATACGAAAATTTTTCGGAATATAGTTGTTCCATAACGCATTACTATCGTAAAAGAAACTCAAATCGCCTGTAATTAAAACCGTTTGCTTTTCTGCAATGACAGCAGTTCCAATCGCTGTAGATGTACTTCCATCAATTCCGCTGGTTCCTCTGTTGCAAAACAATTCAATACTTGCATCAATTTCAAACAATTGCGCATAACGAACCGTTGAACTATTACCTAAATGCAAAATAATTGAACTCGGCAATGTTCCTAAAATTGCTTCAAAAGCTTTTAAATCTGTAAAGTTAATTTGCTTTAAATAGATTTCATGCTTTTCTTCACGCTCTTGTTTTATAGCATTCCAAAACGATTTATACGAACTTTTAACAGTATTTGCCTGTTCAAAAAACAACTCAAAAAAGTGATTCGGATTCATCTTAAAGAAATGTTCCAAACAAAAAAACGTGTCAAATACGCTATTTTCATGTATATGCCAGTGATGTTTTGGTTGACGCTTCCGCAGAATTGCCTTAATTTTCTTAGAAACAATCATTCCGCCCAAAGTCAATAATACTTCTGGCTGAAATTTTTCCAACATGGCTTCACTCTTTTCAATAGGCAAAATCATTTGATCAATCTTATTAAAAAAGGTGTCATCACGCAAATTAGAAGTCGTTTCTGTAAAAACCAATACAGACGGATCATTCGCTAAAATTTCTAAATATTTCTTCGCAATTGTATTTGGTGGCAATGTACCAACCAACACCATTTTTCGTGTGGAATTACTCCAAATTGAAGCGACATTCGCTATTTCTTGCTGTGCAATCGCATTGTTTACAACAAGTTCATCTACTTTCGGAAACACCGTTTGCTCCGTTTGCATATCATACAAAGGTTCATCAAATGGCGCATTAATATGTACAGGTCCATTTTTTTCAACAGCTGTATTCAATGCCAAATTGATTTCTTTTTCGTTATATGCTTGGATATTTTTTTGCAGTTCGCGCTCCATTTCTGGAGAAAGTTGATGCGTTTCTGCTAAAATTGTGGTTTTATGGGTAATATCTTGCTTTAAATTCGCCTCATAATTAATATGACTTTTAAACACATGTTTCTGTCGAATCGTTTGTCCATCACCAACATCAATCAAATATTCGGGTCTGTCTGCCGAAATCACAACCACAGGAACATTGCTGTAATACGCTTCCGCAATTGCGGGATAATAATTTAAAACTGCCGAACCTGACGTACAAATCACTGCCACAGGTTTGCCCAATTGTTGCGCCATTCCTAAAGCGAAAAAAGCGGCACAGCGTTCGTCAACAATACTATATGTATGTATCGTTGATTGCTGCGAAAAACTTAACGTTAACGGCGCATTTCGCGATCCTGGGGAAATCACAACATGGTGGATACCTTTGGCAATACAAAGCGAAACTAATGTTTGTGCTAGTGGGATTTTTGAGTACATCATTCGAAAAGTAAAAATACGACTTTCAACGCATTTTTTATAATACTCGCTTCATTATTTGCGATTTGGCAACTGTTTCTTGCCACTCCGACTCAGGATCAGAATCTTTAGTGATTCCGCCACCAATATAAAGAATTCGTTTTGTGTCAGTTAACTCCATACAACGCAGATTTACGTACAACTCTGAATATGTTCTAACGGTTCTGTACGCACTGTTTTCTTGGTTTTTACGATTTCGGTTTCTTGCCGTTTCTTCTTTCACATTCAATTCGCCCAAATAGCCTGTGTAAAAGGTGCGATCGTAATTTTCTTCCTGTAAAATAAACGATTTTGCCGCTGCTGTCGGGAATCCGCAAATAGCTGGTGTTGGATGTAATGTGGTAATAATATCGCCAATATTTACTTGTGAAGTCATTCTTCCCGAAATTATAGAACATAAATGCACCAAACTGCCTGCTTGCTGGGTTTTAGCTTCACTTACCGACAAATTGGTTGTGCATTTTTTTAAACGATCTGCAATATAATCTGTGACAATTTGCTGTTCTTCAATTTCTTTTTGATTCCAAGCAACTGTTGTATTTTCTTCAAATTTCCGAGTTCCCGCCAAGGACATGGTAACAATTGTATTTCCGTTGGCTTTGATTAAAGTTTCTGGAGTTGCACCTGCCCACATTCCTACTTTCGGATGGTACCACAAATACACAAACGCCGTTGGATACTTCTCGCGCAAGCGTTCAAATAGTATAATTGGAGCTACTGTTGAATCAATTTCTTCTTTGCGTGAAAGAACTATTTTTTCAATTTCAGAGTTCCGAATTGACTCTACTCCTTTTTTGACCAATTGCAAGTGTTTTTTTTCCGCTTCCGCAGATGGTTTCATAGACGCGTTAGCCGTTTCATTTGCACCAAACTTGCTCAAAGAACCTAAATGCACCTCATCAAAAGGAATCAGAATTGTTCTTTTTGTATCATCGAAAGGTGCAAAAACAAAGCCGCTTTCCGTAAAATTTGAAACGGTATGCAATTCGTTAGTATGCTGAAAAACCAGTTTTACAGCTGTAGCTTTTGGGCTTCTGTATGCAACAAAAGGAAGTTGTTTTTGATACTGTGCTGATAGCTTTGCTAACATATTTTTTTGAGTTACTTCGCTAAAACAATTGTGGTCAATTTACACAGTGAAATCAAATTGCCTTCTTCATCAACAACTCTAATTTCCCAAAGATGTGTTGTTCTTCCTTTGTGAATAAATCGTGCTGTAGCAAATACTTCACCTTCTTTTTTACTTTTTAAATGGTTGGCTGAAATTTCCAATCCTTTTACTTTGTATTTTGAAGCGTCTATAAACAAATGAGAAGCGGTACTTCCAACAGTTTCTGCCAGCGCAACTGTTGCGCCACCGTGTAATAAACCTTGTGGTTGATGCACACTTGGGTTTACGGGCATTTTAGCCGTTAAAAAGTCATCGCCAACATCGGTGTAGGAAATTTTTAAGGTTTCTAACAAGGTGTTTGGGACAATTGCATTGAGTTGCGCTAAAATTGCTTCTTTATTGAAATTCATTTGATATATTTATAAAAATTTATCGACTACTTTTTAGAGTTGCAAAAATACGAAACCCGAAGCATAATATGTACTAATGGAAGAAAAAGAAATTACATACCAAATTACAAATACGTATTCAACGATGAATGTCTTGACTGAAAAAACGAAGCATGTTTGGTTTGTATGTCACGGAATTGGTTTTTTGAGTCGTTATTTTATTAAATATTTCGATCAACTGAATGCCGAAGAAAATTACATCATTGCGCCACAAGCAGCTTCTAAATATTATTTAAAAAACGAATACAAACATGTTGGTGCAAGCTGGCTAACACGCGAAAACACACAGACAGAAATTACGAATGTAATGGCAAATTTGAACGCCATTTATCATGCAGAAAAAATTCCCGATCATGTGAATTTTTATGTATTGGGCTTTTCGCAAGGAGTTTCAGTGGCATTACGTTGGGTTTCGCGCTATAAAATTCCGTGTGATCGCTTGTATATTTATGCAGGAAGCATTCCCACAGAATTAACTTCGGAAGGTTTTGCCTATATCAACCCAAATAAAACAAAAATATATAACATCGTAGGATTGCAAGACGAGTATTTTACCGAAGCACGCATGCAGCAAGAACATGAAAAAATGGAATTGCTATTTGGTAATAACTACATTTTTAAAACATACGAAGGCACTCACAAAGTATCAAGAAACGTAGTAGAAATGCTGTTAAAGTCATAAAATGTAACGGACTTACCTACCTTTAGTAAGGCGATCACGTAATTCATTTGTATTTTTTTTATATAATTTTACAATTAGAAATCCACTACTGGGCAATTATTTTTAGTTTTCCTAAAAAACCTAAAGTAGCTCAGTCTCATCTATAATAATCAACCAACCTAAAAAAACGCATGACTTTTATAAGTGATGCGTTTTTCATTTCATTCATTATCAACACATTATCTTTGAAAATAAAATACACACACACTTTTGCAATTTCAATTACTTTGTATTCTCAGTATTTTGAACGAATAAAAAGAATGTGCTAAAGCATATTAATACCTCTAAACTCACATTTTTTTTTCTTTCTTTGTAAGCTATGATAGCTCCAACTATACTTACAAAAACTTTAAAAGAATATTTCGGATACGATACCTTTAGACCGCTTCAAGAGAAAATTATCACCTCAATTTTTGAAGGGGAAGATAATTTAGTAATTATGCCCACAGGTGGCGGGAAATCAATTTGTTTTCAACTGCCCGCTATTTTATTAGAAGGATTAACGATTGTCATTTCGCCATTGATTGCTTTGATGAAAGATCAAGTGGACGGATTGACTACAAACGGAATTGCAGCCGCATATTTGAATAGCAGTCAAACCGAAAGTGAACAACAAGAAATTTATACGAGAATTGACAAAGGTGAAATTAAGTTACTATACACGGCTCCTGAAAGTTTAACGTATTTAGAAAATATTTTCAGCAGTCAAACCATCAGTTTAATTGCTATTGATGAAGCGCATTGTATTTCTTCTTGGGGACACGATTTTCGACCAGCGTATACCAAACTTGGCTATTTAAAAAACCGTTTTCCGAACGTTCCATTAATTGCTTTAACTGCTACAGCCGATAAAGCTACACGACAAGATATTGCCAATCAATTGAATATTTCGCAGGCTACACAACATGTTGCGTCATTTGATCGAAAGAATTTAAAACTAGAAGTGCGTCCTGGAAACGATCGCGTCAAGCAAATTATCAATTTTGTAGACGAACGTCCAAATGAGAGCGGAATTATTTATTGTTTGAGTCGAAAAGCTACCGAAACAGTTGCCGAAAAGTTACAAGCTGCCAATATAAATGCGGTTGCCTATCATGCAGGAATTGGTCATGAGTTTCGCACTAAAATTCAAGAAGGTTTCATCAATGATACTACACAAGTAATTTGTGCTACGATTGCTTTTGGAATGGGAATTGACAAATCGAATGTACGTTGGGTAATTCACTACAACTTACCAAAAAACATTGAAGGATATTACCAAGAAATTGGTCGTGCCGGACGTGATGGTTTGCCATCTAACACCTTACTTTTTCATAGTTATAGCGATGTGATACAATTAAAAAAATTTGCCGAAGGTTCTGGAAATGTAGAAGTACAATTGGCAAAACTCGATCGTATGAAAGAGTATGCAGATGCACTGAGTTGTCGCCGAAAAATTTTACTGAGTTATTTTGGTGAATTAATTAGTGAAGATTGTGGAAATTGTGATGTATGCACGAATCCGCCACAGTTTTTTGATGGAACTATGATTGCGCAAAAAGCCTTATCTGCCGTAGCGCGTGTTAAAGGACAAGAACCTATTGGCACTGTGATTGACATATTGCGTGGCGCACAAAATGCTACAATTCACGAAAAAGGCTATCAAGAATTAAAAACCTACGGAATTGCCAAAGATATCGCTTGGCTCGACTGGAAACAGTACATTACGCAATTGATCAATTTGGGATATTTGGAAATTGCGTTCCATCAAAATAATAAACTAAAACTCACCGATTTTGCCAAAGATGTGTTGTTTGAAGGTAAAAAAGTAGATTTAGCGAATTTGGTGGAAGTCGAAAAAATAATAGAAGAAACAAAAAAGAAGAAAACAAAAGCATCTAAAAACTCACTCTTTGAGCGTTTGCGTGAATTGCGTTTAAAAATTTCCAAAGAAGAAAAAGTTCCTGCGTATCAAATTTTTAATGATGCCACTTTGCGTGAAATGGAAGCCGAACGCCCAATGTCTGACGAAGAATTTATTAGAATTAGTGGTGTTGGTCGTACCAAAATGATGAATTACGGACACGATTTTATCAAAGAAATTATCAATTTTACAAGCGAAAAGAAACGAAAACGCAAAGTTGATACGACACAAAAAACATTTGAATTGCACCAATTAGGTTTATCTGTTGAAGAAATTGCTCAAGAACGAAAACTTGCTAACGGAACTATTTTTTCACATATTTTCAAACTATACAATGCTGGAAAAAATATAAATATGCATCAGTTTATTGACAAGCACGACTTGGAAAGCATCCGAAAAGCAAAAAGTGAACTCGAAAATCCAGAAGCTTTAAAACCCTATTTTGAACATTTTCAGGAAGCCATTTCGTATGATGTTATCCGAATTGGTTTGGCAATTTTACAAGAAGAAGAAAAAGCATAATTTTTCATTCAAAACTTTAAATTCATAAAAAAAGCAGCTCAATTGAGCTGCTTTTCTACTTGTATATATTGTTAGGATTACTTGGCTTCTTCGAAGTCTATCTATTCGACTTCGCTCAAGACAGGCTACTTGACTTCTTCGAAGTCTACGTCTTGTACGTCTTCTCCATCTTTATCATCATCTCCTCCAGCAGAAGCATCTGGTCCAGGTTGTCCTGCGCCACCTTGTGCATCCGCTTGTGCTTTGTACATTTCTTCACTTGCTACTTTCCAAGCTTCATTGATTTTCTCTAAAGCAGGATCAATTACAGCGATGTCTTTACTTTCGTACGCTTTCTTTAATTCTTCCAAAGCGTCTTCAATTGGCTTCTTCTTATCATCAGATAATTTGTCACCAAATTCGCTCAATTGCTTTTCTGTTTGGAAAATCATAGAATCTGCGCTGTTTAACTTATCAGCCGTTTCTTTTGCTTGCTTATCCGCTTCTGCATTTGCTTCTGCTTCTTGCTTCATTTTCGCAATTTCTTCTTCTGTCAATCCTGAAGAAGCTTCAATACGAATGTTTTGCTCTTTATTTGTTCCTTTATCTTTTGCAGAAACATTGATAATTCCGTTCGCATCAATATCGAATGTTACTTCAATTTGAGGAGTTCCTCTTTGTGCTGGTGGAATTCCATCTAAATGAAAACGACCAATTGTTTTATTGTGTGCTGCCATTGGACGTTCACCTTGTAATACGTGAATTTCCACAGATGGTTGATTGTCTGCTGCAGTTGAGAATACTTGCGATTTTTTTGTTGGAATTGTAGTATTCGCATCAATTAATTTCGTCATTACATTCCCCATTGTTTCAATTCCTAATGAAAGTGGTGTAACGTCTAATAATAATACATCTTTTACATCTCCAGTTAAAACTCCTCCTTGAATTGCTGCACCAACGGCAACAACCTCATCTGGGTTTACTCCTTTACTTGGTTTTTTACCGAAGAATTTTTCTACTGCTTCTTGTACTGCTGGGATACGTGTTGATCCACCAACTAAGATAATTTCGTCAATATCTCCTGTGGATAAACCTGCATTTTTTAAGGCAGTTTGGCAAGGTTCGATTGTTCTTTTTACTAAATCGTCAATTAATTGCTCAAATTTAGCTCTTGATAATGAACGCACTAAGTGTTTTGGTCCGCTTGCAGTTGCTGTAATATAAGGTAAATTGATTTCTGTAGCTGAAGAACTAGATAATTCAATCTTCGCTTTTTCAGCAGCTTCTTTCAAACGTTGTAACGCCATTGGATCTTTACGTAAATCCATTGATTCATCTTTGTTGAATTCATCTGCTAACCAGTTAATGATTTTTTCATCAACATCATCACCTCCTAAGTGTGTGTCTCCGTCTGTAGCTAATACTTCAAAAACTCCATCACCTAATTCTAAGACAGAAACATCATGCGTTCCACCTCCAAAGTCAAAAACAGCAATTTTTTGATCTTGCCCTTTTTTATCTAATCCGTAAGCTAATGCCGCAGCAGTTGGCTCATTGATAATTCTTCTTACTTTTAAACCGGCAATTTCTCCAGCTTCTTTTGTTGCTTGACGTTGTGCATCATTAAAGTATGCAGGAACGGTAACTACAGCTTCCGTAACATCTTGTCCTAAGAATTCTTCGGCAGTTTTCTTCATTTTCTGAAGAATCATTGCTGATAATTCTTGTGGTGTGTATAAACGTCCGTCAATATCAACTCTAGGTGTATCGTTGTCTCCTTTTACTACTTTGTAAGGAACGCGTCCTGCTTCTCTTGAAGATTCAGAAAATTTGTTCCCCATAAAACGCTTAATTGAATAAACTGTTTTTGTAGGATTGGTTACTGCTTGTCTTTTTGCAGGATCTCCAACTTTAATTTCTCCACCTTCAACAAAAGCAATAACAGAAGGAGTTGTTCTTCTTCCCTCAGCATTTGCAATTACTACTGGCTCGTTACCTTCCATTACAGAAACACATGAGTTCGTAGTTCCTAAATCGATTCCAATAATTTTACTCATAACTTATTTTAAACTTTTATCTATTGTGTTGTGTTATACTTTATTTTAACTTTTTGCTTTTCTAATTTGTCTGTAATAAGTCAATGACTATGCCAACACTTAAATGAATAAATTTTGTCAGATTGCTGTCTGATTGTGGCAAAAATTAATGACAGGTTGTCATAAATTGTAATTAGGAATGTACACTAGCATGATTTCTTCTTTGAAAAGTATGATAAAAAAAGTCTCGAATTTCTAAATTGAAATTCGAGACCTTATTATATATTGTATTTACGTAACTTTTATGCTTCTTTTTTAGAAGACACATTTACTGCTAAAGTATAAATTACTAAACCGAAACCGATTTTGTTAATAGCATCTCCAATGTTATATATAACATCTAATGATAAACCTCCAAAGATTCCATCATACCAACCTGGTGTTCCTGCCATATATCCAATTGGATAAATTGACCAACCTACCAATACAAACCAACATAAAGTTTTGTGTGCTTTTAAAATATATCCTCCAGCTTCCACTGCCAATTTTTTTGCACTACCAAGCCAAATATCATACACAATTACGAAATAAGCTATACCAGAAATAAGTCCCCAAATTTGAGCTTGCTCTCTGTATACTGCTTCTCCTAAGTATCCTGTAACTAACATGACAACAGATAATAGGATTAAACGCCACATAAGTGATTTTTTAGCTCCTGCAACTTTTAAGATCAAGTAGAATTCAACACACATTAAAGGTACTGTTAAAATCCAGTCTACATAACGGAAAAATGTTGGCGAATCCTCAAAGGCAGCCCAATAATCGCGCATATACCAATAATGTACAGCCGCAATAAATGTAATAAGTCCTGACACTAGGATTGAAGTACGCCACTTTTTATCGAAATTATTCATTGATAAAAAGAAGAAAACTGAAGCAGCCATCATAGCCATACATCCTACAAAAAATGTAAACCCTACGTAATCGTCCGGTGCCATTTTAGCAACAAAAGGTAAGTTTAATAAATAATTCATAACTATATATTTGATTAATTAATAATTGATTTTTCTAGTTTTTGTTTAACTATTGGTTTAAAATCTTAAACAAAAGTAAAAAAAATGTAAATTTGACAATATGAAGCAGTTTTTTAAGGTAGATTATCAAGATTTTATGATAATTATTACGTTTTTCTTATTCTGGATCAGTATTCAGTTTGGAGAGGTAATTGAAGATACTATTGCTTATATTTTTGTTTTGAGTTTAGGAATTATTCATGGCGCAAATGATTTGAATATCCTGCAAAAAAAGAAAGTGAAGAAAAATAGCTTTGGGCAGTCGTTATTTGTTTATTTGATGATTATTCTGTTTTGCATGCTCACCTATGCAGTTGTTCCTTTTATTGCAATGCTTGCTTTTATTTTACTAAGTGCGTATCATTTTGGAGAGCAACATTTAGAAAAAAAGATCGTATCATTTAAAAAGTTGAGAGGATTTGTATATGCAATTTATGGATTGTTTATTTTTGCATTACTCTTTCACGAAAATATTGAAGATGTAAATAATATTCTTTCAAATTTGACTGCTACTGAAATAAGCTTGAAACTAGTTCAGTATGTATTGATCGTTTTGTCTGTTCTTCTTCTTTTAATTCCTGTGTATTCAAACTATAAAAAGATTCCGATAAAGATTAATTACTTTAAAGAGTTACTGTACTTATTCGTTTTGTTTTTAGTGTTTAAAACTGGATCTTTAATTTTTGGCTTTGCTGTTTATTTTGTGTTTTGGCATAGTATTCCTTCCATTACCGATCAAATACGATTTTTATTTGGTAAAGAGAGTAAACATTCAGTTACCAAATATTTTAAAGCCGCCTTTTTTTATTGGGTTTTAAGTATTGTTGGATTGGTTACTGCCTATTATTTTTTAGATACACAGCTTTTTAATACGGTTCTATTTTTAATCTTATTTGCTGTTACCGCTCCACATACATGGGTAATGAAGCGAATGAAGGAATAACTTGAAAAATACCTTTGCAATTTTCTGCTGTAAAATCACTACTAAATCTATTGACAATCTCTTGTAAAACCGCGTAAAATAGCAGTCAGCATTACTATTTTACGAAAACGTTTGAAAAAAAAATAAATCTTCGCTAATTTCAAACAATAAAAGTATATTTACCGCACAGAAGTAATTATATTAATTATGGAATATATTAGTGTTTTTGATATGCTAAAAATTGGTGTGGGTCCATCGAGTTCACATACTTTAGGTCCATGGCGTGCTGCCGAAAGTTGGATTAAAGAACTGAAAGCTGCTGACCTTTTTGATAATGTAACCTCTATTAAGGTTGACTTATTTGGTTCGTTGTCATTAACAGGACAAGGACATGCCACAGATTTGGCAGTGCTCCTAGGTTTGTACGGTGCCGATCCTGAAACCGTTCCTACCGAAAGTATTCCAACGATTGTAGAAACTATTACTGAAAAACAAATGCTATCTTTTAATCAAGAGAAAGATATTCCATTTACACCAAGTAAAGACATTATTTTTAATGGTGATTTTTTACCATTTCATCCAAACGGAATTACATTTCATGCCATTGTAAACCATAAGATACATTCTTCTACATTTTATTCTATTGGAGGCGGATTTGTAATTAAAGAAAATGAAACGCACGATGACACCGATCATCCAATTCGTATTTTTCCTTTTCCAATCAATAAAGCAACTGATTTACTTAATTTTTGTGAGAAAGAACAAAAGAAGATTTCTGAAGTTGTACTGTTGAATGAAACTTTATTACGCTTTCCAGAAGAAATTGATGCCGAATTGCGTCGCGTATGGAAAACCATGTTAGAATGTATGTATACAGGTTGCCATACAGAAGGTATTTTGCCTGGCGGACTGAATGTGAAACGCAGAGCGTATGATATTCATCAAAAATTAAAAGGTGATTTGCCGTATTCTTCTCCAGAAGAATGGCTGCAAACAATTCGGAAAACTACCGTGCGATTTCGTCAAATTTTTAAATGGGTAAGTTGTTTTGCGCTGTCTGTAAATGAAGTAAATGCTTCTTTAGGTCGTGTCGTAACTGCTCCAACAAACGGTAGTGCAGGCGTTATTCCTGCCGTTTTAATGTATTATTTGGTGATTGAAAATCACAAAGCAGATTTTAGTCATATCAAACGTTTTTTACTCGTTGCTGGTGAGATTGGAAGTATTTTCAAAAAAGGCGCAACAATTTCTGCTGCTATGGGCGGTTGTCAAGCTGAAATTGGTGTTTCGTCTGCCATGGCAGCTGGCGCATTGACAGAGTTGTATGGAGGTTCGCCAGAACAAGTGATGATTGCTGCCGAAATTGCCATGGAACATCATTTGGGAATGACCTGCGATCCTATTGGCGGTTTGGTACAAGTTCCGTGTATTGAACGAAATTCTATGGGCGCTATTAAAGCAATTAATGCAGCAGAATTAGCTATGGAAACCAATCCGGAAGATGTAAAAGTGCCGTTGGATACAGTTATCAATACCATGTGGGAAACTGCAAAAGACATGAATTCTAAGTATAAAGAAACTTCCGAAGGCGGATTGGCCGTTGGTGTGAATGTTGCGGATTGTTAGGTTTGTTTGTTGATTTGTTGATTTGTTGATTTGTAAATGTATCGAAGAAGTTTCAAACAAAAATCCAAATCGTGTTTGAAACAATCTAACAGCAAAGTGGTTTATATGGCAAAGCCAATCTAAACGCTACTCCTTACATCCTTTTTTACGTCGCGTATCAATTAGATAGATAATTTTCCATTGTCCGTTGTCTTTGAATAATTGAAACGAATTTACGCCGCAGTGTAAAAACGTTCCATTGAGCCAAAACTCATACGGTGTCCAAACATTTGCCATATTGCCATCAACTTGTACATTATAGGAAAGAATTTTTTCATTCCACGTTTGACTGTCTGGTCTGGTGACAACCGCTTTTATAAAACCATCCGCGGGTTGATTTCGCAATACAGCTTCTCCACTTTTTGTAGTGAATGTAGTTTGTAGAATTAAATCCTTGTGAACCACAGCTTGCATCATGACTGAATCTTTTTTATGAAAGCCTTCAAAGAATTGAATAACCGCTTGTTTTGCCGCTTTTTCGTCGTCCGTTTGTGCATTCAAGCGAAAGCTTACTATTAAAATTAAAAGGAATATATAAGGTTTCATGTGGATTGATTTTTTAGAAAATTAGCGTAAATAAATCAAAATCAGTCAAATTTTACCATAGTTTTAAGATTTTAACAGATCAATTCACAAGCAATTTAACTAGTTTTACTTCTATTAAGTATATGAATATGGATTCTTTAGCATTACAAAATACTATTTCTTGGTGGGAAAAGAAACGGATTGTTTTTAATATTCTTCTCGGAATTGTCGGCGCTGCCTCAGTAGCTACTTTCATTCCGCATACTTTTGGCTTGGAAGATTTTTTTGGAATTATTTTATGGGCAATTATGGCTAATATTTTATATTCTGTTGGAATTTTACTCGAAATAGCGAATCAGTATTATTTGAAAGGAAAACTCAATATTTTTCAATTTCGCCATTTATTTTTTGTTTTTGGAACACTTCCATATATGTTTCTTACTTGGTTGTATGCAAGCTATTATTATGAAGTTGTGATATATATTCAGTAATTAATTTTGAATGAAATCGATGCTATCAATCCTATTTTTATTGTTCTTCACTCATAGTTTCAGTCAAAATGAAGACAGAACTTATTTGGCGCACGGTCATAGTAGCGGTCCAGATTATTCATATTCTATTAGAGAAATTAGTATTCATTCAGATTCAACTTACACAAGTAAAAATTATCAAGTTGACAATAAAAAAGAATGGAAAAACTACAAACAGTATACACCTAGAGTTTCAAAAGGTTTCATTATTCGAAAAGGGAAATTTTTCATTCTAACAGAAAACAAAGATAATCCAGAATCATTTTTCTCTTGGACAGTAAAAATAAAAGACAAAAAGTTACTCTTTTTCTATCCGAATAGAAGAGGAATTTTAAAAAGATCGGCTGTTTACAAGCGAATCGATGCTAATTAAATTATAAAAATATATGTACAAATATCTACTCTTCTTTTTCTGTATTAGTTTTACACTAACAGCTCAAAATCAAGATGATGCTTTTTCACAACAGAAAAAGTTTCA
>NZ_JBGCDL010000264.1:0-18715 GCF_045105435.1 Kordia sp.
CTTGTATTGTAGTTAAAATACAAACTCATTCCTTGTTTGATGCGATAACTCATGTAACTGTTTACCGTAAGGTCAGAAAATTTAGATTCAACAGATGTATTTTGAATGAATTCTTCGTTTTTTAATTCAGAAAGTAACAAACCTGTAGTAATACCAAAGTACAGCTTTTCGTTTTGATAACTCACTCCAACTGTTGGTGAATGTGTTTGAAAATTTACTTTTAAGTCAGAACTTAAGGTTTGATTGAAATCATCGTAAGCATTCGTTGCATTGTCAAAGTCAAAAACTTGTCTATCACTTCGCTCACGTCTGTTAGAAAAACGATATCCAAGATCTATAAATAGCTTTTCTTTTAGCGGAATTCGATATTCAATATCTGCGGAAATGGTATTTTCTTTCGATTCTGCATCAGTCAATTGATCTCTACTTTCTATAGAAGGTGTTGTGCCAAATATTTCGTTGGTCGTATTTAAGAAGTTTTCGGAAGTATTACTGATAAAGTTTCCAGTAGCACCAACACTTAAAAATGCTCCTTTTTTTCCAAATTTCTTAACAAGATATATGTTACTGTTAAAGTTACGACGTTCCGAATCGGTGCTGTTTTCCGATTCTCCTCGGTTAATTACCGTGTCATCATCGTCTAACGATTCTTCACTACGAGAGGAAAAATTTTCTCCTTCCGAGAATTGGAAATTTGGCCTTACAATGATTTTGAATGTGGAATCAATTTGAAATTGCAAGTTTGCATTGACTCTATGATTGTCGTTTTTACTAAAAAAAGTACTTGTAGAGTTTGTAAAGAAACTACCATCTGGCAAGATATTTTCGCGTTCTACTTTGCTTTCATTTTCAGAATCGGCACGCGAGAAAAAGTAATCGGCTACCACTTCCGTTTTGTCTTCATATTCATCCACAAAACTGGCACCTGCATTGGTAGATGTTGTAATTCCTTGTCCGCCGCCAAAACTTTGGCCGCCAATGCTAAACGAACCATTATCGCTCCAAGAAACGCCGCCACCAGCGCTTCCCATCATGTCATAAATTTCATCAAAACTAAATCCTTTACTGTTGATATTGTTTTGACTGGCAAGCACACTGATTCGTTGTTTGTCGTTAAAATAGTTTCCAATTCCGCTCATTGCATAGCGCTCGTCCGTTCCTCCACTGACTGTGGCTCGCCCAAAGAATCCTTTATTTTGATCTTCCTTGAGCTCTATATTGATCGTTTGCTCTTCACCTGTTCCTTTTTTTCCTGTGAATGCTTCTGAATCTGATTTTGTTGCCGTTACTTGAATTTTATCTACAATTTCTTTGGTTAAGTTTTTTGTGGCAATGTTTGGATCGTTCCCAAAGAACGGTTTTCCGTTTACTAATATTTTATTGACTTCTTTACCGTTCACTTTTATTTTTCCATCACTATCTACCTCAACACCAGGTAATTTTTTGATTAAGTCTTCTACCGTAGCATCTGGACGTGCTTTGAACGAATCGGCATTAAACTCTAAGGTATCTTTTTTGACCGTTATTGGCGCTTTTATTGCGACAAGCTGTACGGCGTCCAATTCGTCCGTTGCCAATTCCATTTCAATTTCTGGAAGTGTGATGACTGATTTGTCTAAGGTGATTTTTTTCTGATAGACTTTAAAACCCGTAAAAGTTATAAATAAATTTGCTTCTTTTTGTTTTGTACGTCCTGCCAATTCAAATTTTCCATTTTTATCACTAATTGTATAGGTGATTAGTGTAGAATCTTTGATGGTTTGCAAATAGACTGTGGCAGATTCTAATGGAGTTTTGTCTGTTTTGTCGACAATTTTTCCTTTAATTTCAAATTCTTGCGCTGAAAGTTGCATAGAGAAAAAGCTGACTAAAATTAGCAGCAGCATTCTAATTGGTGTATTCATTTTGTTTTTGATTGATATCGGTTTTCAATAACAAACAAACTGAAAATTTATTCATTTATTATTAAAATAATCTTAAAACAATCCTTTCAAATCTTAAAATAAGCAGGAATTTGGCTTCAAATCCCTGATTAAGGTTAATTTGAAAAATATGTGTAGATTCAAATTTATTAAACCGTTTTAAAATAAAATATAGAACCTAATCTAATGCATACGCTCTTTGTATGGGCCAAGTATCTGCATATCCGTTTTTCCATTGTTCATTTTCCAATTTTGCATCAGTTATTAAACACGCATTAAGATCGGCTTTAATTTGTTTTTCGTCCATATCTTGCCCAATGAATACAATTTCGTTTTTTCGATCGCCAAATTTCATATCCCAATCGGATTCTATTTGTTGTTGATTATCGACAAAAGAGCCGTATTGAATACGTTCATTAAAAGGCATACTACTCCACCAAACGCCTGCATTGTCTGTTTTCAAGGAACCGCCAGCTTGTCCCCAAACGAGTGCTTGTCCAGGTCTTGACGCTAGCCAAAACAATCCTTTGCTACGAATGATATTTTGTGGAAATTTTTCTTGAATATATTTTAGGAAACGATTAGGATCAAGCGGTTTCTTGGATCTATATACAAATGAAGAAATCCCATATTCTTCTGTTTCTGGTGTGTGTTCTTCTTTATTTAATTCTTCAATCCAACCAGCACTTTGTTCTGCTTCTTCAAAATTAAAAAGTCCTGTATTGAGAATTGCTTTCGGCTCAATTTTACTAAAACTAGATTCAATGATATTTGCAGACGGATTTAATTTGTGAATTGCTGCTTTTAACACGCCCAAATGACCTTCTAACACCAAATCTGTTTTATTTAAAACGATGACATTTGCAAACTCAATTTGATCTGTTAATAGGTTAACAATGGTTCTGTAATCGCCTTCAATATCTGTCAAATCACGATCTATTAATTTTTCAGGACTCCCAAAATCCTTGAAAAAGTTAAATGCATCTACTACGGTAACCATTGTATCAACATAACTAAATCGCGATAAATCAATTCCATTATTTTCATCTACAAAAGAAAAAGTTTGTGCAACAGGAATTGGTTCACTGATACCTGTACTTTCTATGAGTAAATAATCAAAACGATCTTCTTTGGCGAGTCGTTCTACTTCTACCATTAAATCTTCTCGTAATGTACAGCAAATACAACCGTTGCTCATTTCTACTAATTTTTCTTCCGTACGAGAAAGTATGTTTTCATTTTTAACCAATTCGGCATCTACATTTACTTCACTCATGTCGTTAACAATTACCGCTACTTTTAGTCCTTGCTTGTTGTGTAAAATATGGTTTAAAAGTGTTGTTTTCCCTGCTCCTAAGAATCCACTTAAAACCGTAACTGGTAATTTTTTTGAAATTTGCATCGTTGTGTTGTATTGTTTTATATCTATTTTGACTGCAAATTTAAAAGAAAAACATTAAAGCAACATTGTTGCAATAATATTTTTTTAGAATGTAGAATAAAAAAAAGTACTTCTCAAGGTGAAATCTTTTTTAAGAGTGCTTTGGCAAATGCTTGTAAACTTTGTTATTTGTATAGTTTACTGATTTTGATAGATAGAAATCATTCCACTACCTTTAAACAAATGCTGAACTTTGTGTTTTATTTGAATGTTAGTGAAAAGTGATTGTAAAGTATTATTTTTCATGTAATACTTTAGTAAAGATGGCTTCTTTTTTATTTAGTATGTCACTTTCCATTGCAACTAATTTTGTGTAGGAAGCAATCATAGGAAAATCTTTAAAGTTATAACTTAACCAATCTTTACCGTTTCTTATATCGCGCAGCTTAAATGATTTTGTATTGATTTTTGGAAATTCGAGATACACCTTAGCAATCGCATTTTCATACGCTTCTATTTTAGCAAGAAATTGCTTTCCTTTTTTAGAATATTCATTTGTTATGGTATCAAATAATATCTCATTTTTACTTCCTTCTAGTTTTTCAAAGTTTTGCTCTGAAACTTGACCAGAAATAAATTCTTTTTTTATGGATTCAATGTATGCTACTAATTCGTCTGCTTTTAGATTGAATTGTTTTACTGTATTAAAATTTGAATTTTCAATTATTTTTAGTTCCCTTTCAAGTGAGTCGTTTTTTTCTACTGCAGATTTTTCTGCTTCCTGAAATTTTTCTTCTAGCGTAGTAAAGTCATCCAAAATAGAATTATTTCTCCCATCAACTGCTAAAAACATGATTCCAATCAATACAAGACTGACAATTGCAAACGTGATTAGAATTCCTTTTGGCGACATGTTATTTTTTTCTGAAATATACTTGCACCGGAACTCCGTTAAAATCGAACTGTTGGCGAAGTTGGTTTTCTATAAATCGCTTGTACGGATCGCGTACATATTGCGGTAAGTTTGCAAAGAATGCAAATTGCGGATATGCTGTTGGCAATTGCGTACAGAATTTGATTTTTACGTATTTTCCTTTGTGTGCTGGCGGTGGCGTACGTTCAATGATTGATAACATTGTATCGTTCAATTTACTTGTTGCCACTCTGTTTGAACGGTTTTTGTATACTTGAACTGCGGTTTCTATAGCTTTGAAAATACGTTGTTTCGTTAATACAGAAATGAATACGATTGGCACATCTGTAAACGGTTCTATTTGTTGACGAATGTGCTTTTCAAATTCTTTTACGGTAGATGTATCTTTTTCTACCAAATCCCATTTGTTCACTAAGATTACAATTCCTTTGTGATTTTTTTCAGCTAACCAGAAGATGTTTTGCACTTGCGAGTCAAATCCTCTTGTAGCATCGACAACTAATAAACATACATCACTATGTTCAATAGCACGAATAGAACGCATTACTGAGTAAAATTCTAAGTCTTCTTTTACTTTGGCTTTTCTTCGGATTCCGGCAGTATCAACCAAGTTAAATTCAAATCCGAAACGGTTGTATTTTGTGTCAATTGAATCACGCGTAGTTCCTGCAATATCGGTTACAATGTAACGATCTTCTCCTATTAAGGCATTTATCAACGATGATTTTCCTGCATTTGGTCTTCCGACAACGGCAAAGCGCGGTAAATTTTCTTCTACTACTTCTTCTACGTCTGGCAATGCTTCAATTAAAGCATCTAGCATATCGCCTGTTCCACTTCCGTTGATACTTGCAATTGGATAGTATTCACCTAAACCTAAAGAATAGAATTCGGTAGCATCGTGCAAACGATTGGCAGCATCTACTTTATTTACTACTAATAGCACAGGTTTGTTCACTCTACGAAGTAAATTTGCTACTTCTTCGTCCATTCCTGTTACGCCAGATTCTACATCTACCACAAAAAGAATCGCATCTGCTTCATCAATTGCCAATTCTACTTGCTTGTCAATCTCTTTTTCAAAGATATCATCGCTTCCTACTACATATCCACCTGTATCGATTAGTGAAAATTCTTTTCCATTCCAATCTGATTTTCCGTAATGTCTATCTCTGGTGACACCACTAGTTGAATCAACAATGGCTTCTCTACGTTGAATCATTCGATTAAATAAAGTCGATTTTCCAACATTTGGACGTCCTACGATGGCTACTATATTACTCATTTCGTTCTTTTTGTGCCTGCAAAGGTACATTTTCTGTTGTTGCGTAAAAAGTAAATTGAAGTAAGTTTTTTGAGTAATTGCGTTTTAAAGCAAATTTAGGTTAGTTCTTTTTAATAGTTTCCGTTGAAAAGGCGTTTTTCTTGTAGAGTTCCATAAACATTTTTGGATCAAATTTCATCTCATATTTGGGATTGATTTGATTTTTTTCAAATCGAAATTGGACTAATTCTTCTAGAAAAGAGGAAAGTCCGCCAAAGCCACTTTTTCCATCAAATCCTAAAAAAGAAACTTTCATAATTCTGTTTTTAAAATAGAAAAGATAGTAGTTATCTATGTTATTACTGGAAGGTTTTTTATAGAATACATAATCGCCATTTGCATAATAAAGGTGCATTTTATCACCAGATTTTTTATACCTTTCCAGGTATTCTTCATCTTTTTCAACCCAATAGTTATAGATGGAATTTACAAACTTTTTTCGGAAACTACCAGCATCATCAATTGCTATTTCTAAGAGATAATTAGCGGTTACATTAGCAAATGTTCCGCCTGTTATTGTGCAAGATGTTTGCGCTCTTATACTGCTGTTTATTTTAAATCGTTGGACTGGAATTGTCTTCTTATCAAAAAATGTACTTACTGAATCTGAAAGTTTTCCAATAGAATTGTATTTCAACATAAGACCGTCTAACAGAGACAAGCTATCTTTTGGAAGCGTTTCCTTTTGTTGTGAGTAACCGAAGAAACTACTTGTAAGTAGAACGATAAAAAGTATTTTCATAGCGCCATTTAAACTTTGCTAAAAATAGCGCATTAGCTTGAAACATTGATATTCAATACTTTAAATTTTTCATAAATTATTTTATTGGTTATTGTTTTGATATGATATTTATCAGATTTTGTCTTGATGGAATGTTTTATTTTGGAAGCTTAAATGTTCCTGTTATGAGTTCAGGAGAAGAAATTGTATTACGGCCGCGCTTTAAATTTGAAATTTCGGAAGCATCTGAAAAAAACTTTTTTAGACACCAAATACGCTTTTATCCTCTAAAATACTTCACTATAAACATAATGGTAAAAATTGAAAATACAATACCTAATATTAAAGCGACAAAGCTATTGTTATTTTCTAAATCACTTCTCATATCTTCATCAAAATAAGATTTTTGTCCTTTTTTTATTTGAAGTAATTTTTCTTCTTCATCGATATAATACGTTACCGAATCACCGCTGCTCACTTCTTTTTTAAAATTTTTCAGATCAAACGAAGCATGAACATACGAAGGAATATTATACTTACTATTATCGACCACTATTGAAAGATATTCTTTATGAGATTTTCGACTAGTAGTTTTAAAAAAATTGTACGAACTGAAAACACCTTTTTTTTCAATAACATCTGTATCGGAGTCATTAGAAAAGTAGCCATAAAACATCAAAATTGACATCGTACTACCAATGAGTATAAAAAATATTGATTCTTTTCTACTGCCAGATTTCATGATTATTATAGAGCTTTACTACTAACAAACCTACTTATTATTATACCCAAAACGTTTTAACTGTTTTGCATTGCTACGCCAGTTTTTGTTGACTTTTACATAGAGTTCGATGTGAATTTGCTTTCCAAAAAACTTTTCTAAGTCTTTTCGTGATTGAATTCCAACTGTTTTTAACGCGTTTCCTTTGTGCCCAATTATGATTCCTTTTTGCGTTTCGCGTTCTACCATGATTACGGAACGAATGCGAATGATTTCTTCTTCTTCAAAAAATTCTTCTGTTTCAACTTCAACCGCATACGGAATTTCCTTTTTGTAGTTCATTAGGATTTTCTCGCGAATGGTTTCATTCACAAAAAAACGTTCTGGTTTGTCCGTTAATTGATCTTTTGGATAGAATGCTGGCGACATCGGAAGCAATTCAATAATTCTATTGAATACTTGTGGTACATTGAAGTTTTCCAACGCAGATATTGGGTAAATTTCTGCCGTTGGCACTTTTTCTTTCCACAATTCCATTTGTTCTTCTAACTGTTCTTGTGACGATTTGTCAATTTTATTAAGCAATAAAATCACAGGAATTTCACTATTGATGATTTTTTGAAAAAAAGCTTCATCTTTTAAACTCTTTTCGCCAATTTCCACCATATATATTAACACATCTGCATCTTCAAAAGCCGATTTTACAAAGCCCATCATAGACGATTGTAATTCGTACGCAGGTTTTATAATTCCTGGCGTATCTGATAAAATCATCTGAAAGTCATCACCATTTACAATTCCTAAAATTCTGTGACGAGTGGTTTGCGCTTTCGAAGTAATTATAGAAAGTTTTTCACCAACAAACGCATTCATCAAAGTCGATTTCCCTACGTTTGGATTTCCGATAATGTTAACAAATCCTGCTTTATGTGTCATATGTAGTATGCATCTCTAAGTAAATTCTGTGTTTTTTGAGTTTTTCTCACAAACACAATTTTACTTGTATTTTAAGAGAGCAAAAATACACATATTTCCCAAGAAACAACGGTTTTCCTAGTTTTTCATTGATTTGATTTTCAAATATTTCCAATGAATTTTGTAGACTTTCAGCAAAAAATTCAATTATTTTCAAAAAAAATAGTTAAACCTTTATTTTTTGATAGTATTACTATTATATTTGTAATTATTAGTATGGATCGTTTACAAATACATATTATCATCAGCGAAGAGCTGTATACTAAAAATCCTGAGTCTTCTGATTTGGGAAAAAAAATTGTGTCGCGTAGCATTGAAATGATTGATGAATTGGGTTTTGAAGCCTTTACATTTAAAAAGCTTGGACAGTCTATTGGCTCTAATGAGAGTTCTATTTATCGCTATTTTGAAAGCAAACACATGCTTTTAGTGTATTTGATTTGTTGGTATTGGAGTTGGATTGAGTACAAACTCGTTTTTGCCACGACCAACGTTCCATCCAAGGAAGAAAAATTGACTGCGGCCGTGGAAATTTTGACACGTAAAGTAGATGTCGATAATTCGTTTTCGTATATCAATGAGGTTATTCTGAATAGAATTATTATTGCAGAATCTTCAAAAGCATATCATACAAAAGATATTGATTCGGAAAACGAAAAAGGATATTATAAGGTATATAAGCGTGTTGTAAAACGTGTGAGTAATATGGTTGTAGAGATTAATCCTGATTACGAATGTCCACAAATGTTGGTTTCTACAGTGATAGAAGGCGCACATCAACAACGTTATTTCTCAGAACATTTGCCATCATTAACAAACGTTCAAGAAGGAGAAGATACGATAGTTAAATTTTATAACGATTTAGTTTTTAAAGCGATTAATTAACCATGTTAAATAAACATCAGCACATATTAAAATTGTTAAAGCAACTTCCTTTTTTGCTTGTGCTGTGTGCGTTAATATCGCAACCTATTATACAAACATATTCCATGTTTGCTGATGCAACGTACGAATTTGTAGATTACGATTTTGAAGATGATACCGAAGAAGAAATCGAAGATTCATCTGAAGAAAACGAAAAAGTAACACCCGATTCAATGCATTTTATGGTTGCAAATACTGATTTATCATTGTACGATTCTCACTTTTATGTACAAAAATCAAATCATTTGCATACTTTAGAAATATTGATTCCACCTCCAGAAATGGTATAAATTACTTCTATGTATCGCACAGGTACATTTTTGAATCATCTCCTCATTCTCACAAACTAAAAGAGGCGAAAATTCATATTCTCACATTAAAAAAATTAAGCTAACTACGAATTAGGAAAAACGTTATCAACGTCCTTTTTCAATTCACAAAACATTTACTTACTATCATGAATAGTTCTAATCCTTTCAAAAATTTAAAGGCGGATTTCCCCGCTAGTATTATTGTCTTTTTCGTTGCCCTTCCACTCTGTCTTGGTATTGCCAGTGTCAGTGGAGCATCTGCATTTTCTGGTATAATTGCTGGAATTATCGGTGGAATTATTGTAGGCGCAATGAGTGGCTCACACATTGGAGTTAGTGGTCCTGCCGCAGGTTTAGCTGCTATTGTAGTGGTTGCCATTACCTCACTTGGAAGTTTTGAAAATTTTCTTGTTGCCGTTGTAATTGCGGGTTTCATTCAAATTCTTTTTGGATTTTTAAAACTCGGAATTATCGGATACTTCTTTCCATCTTCTGTCATTAAAGGAATGCTTACTGGAATTGGAATTATTATTATTCTTAAAGAAATTCCACACTTTTTTGGATATGATGAAGATCCACAAGGAGACTTCGCCTTTTTCCAAGTAGATGGAGAAAACACATTTTCAGAAATTCTAAATACTATCAATCATATTAGTATTGGCGCTACCATTGTAGGAGTCATCGGATTGCTAATTTTAATTTTTTGGAATACGATTTTAGCTAACAAAGGAAAAATATTCCAATTGATTCAAGGTCCATTAGTCGTTGTCGTATTTGGTATTGTTTATTTTTCCTTAACGCAAGGAAATGATACATTTGGTATTACTTCTACGGATCACATGGTAGACGTTCCTGTACCAGATAATTTTGAATCGTTTTTAGGTCAATTTACCTTTCCCAACTTTGCTGCCATTACAGATTATAATGTATGGGTTACAGGCTTTACGATTGCTTTAGTAGCGAGTTTAGAAACACTGTTGTGTGTTGAAGCAACCGATAAATTAGATCCGTTAAAACGTGTAACGCCAACGAATAGAGAATTGTTAGCTCAAGGAACAGGAAACATGATTTCAGGTTTAATTGGTGGCTTACCTATTACACAAGTAATTGTAAGAAGTTCTGCAAACATACAATCTGGTGGACGCACAAAAATGTCTGCAATTGTTCACGGTTTCTTATTATTAATTTCTGTGGTTTTAATTCCGAATCTACTAAATATGATTCCGTTAGCGGCATTAGCGGCTATTTTGTTAATTGTAGGATATAAACTAGCAAAGCCAAAATTATTCTTGCAAATGTATAAAGCAGGTTGGAAACAATTTGTACCGTTTATAGTAACCGTATTAGGAATTGTTTTTATTGATCTTTTATGGGGAATTGGACTTGGACTTGCTGTTGGTATTATAGTGATATTATACAAAAGTTTCCAAAACTCTCACTTTTTACACATTGAAGATAAAAGTAATGGAAAACATAAAATTAAGATGACTTTGGCAGAGGAAGTAACTTTCTTTAACAAAGGAACGATCTTAAAAGAATTAGACAGTTTACCAAGAGATACATTCTTAGAGTTAGACGTTCGTCAAACACGTTTCTTGGACAGTGATATTATCGAAATATTAGAAGATTTTTCTGAAAAAGCACGCAATAGAAACATTGACATTAAGTTAATTTCAGAACGTGGTATTGTGGAAAACCCACCTAGTTTTATCGAGTTCTTTCAGCTTAGACCAAAAAGTGCCTAAGCATATTTCTCACCAAAAAAAAGATGAATTATGAACACGCCAAAATATAAATTACTCGTATTAACTGACCTTTCAAAAGCTTGTAATATAGCATTAGAAAACGCCGTAAACCTGTCAAAGATTATCGGTGGAAGTATTGATGTTTTTCATGTGTTGAAACCTTCTGACATTGCTGAATATGAAAATCAATTTTCGGCGATGCGTAGTATTGATGAAGAACGAATGAACAAAAAATCGCAATTAAAAAATATTGCCAGAGCAATTGCGAAGAAATCAAATGTTACCATTAGCACACGTTGTATTTTAGGAAACCTAAAAGATGAAGCTACGGAACATATTGAAGCAACAAAACCAGATATTATTGTGTTAGGAAGGCGCACGTCAAAATTTGTTAATTTTTTAGGCGATGGTTTCACTAAGTTTATTTTGAATACGTTTGAAGGTTCTGTTTTAATTTCTGGAAAAGAAAAAGCGTTCAGTCCGTCGGAAATACTATCTTTAGGAATGCTCAATACAACTGCAGACGAATTACCGTTAGAAATGGCAAACGATTTACGCAAACATATTAAAAGTCCTATCAAACGTTTTTATGTACATTCGGATGAAAAAACTGCAAACAAAACTGTCAAAACAGGAGAAAACGTGGTAACATACGAATTTGATAACGGAAGCAATACCATGAATACTATTGCAAAATACGTTGCTAAAAATAATATTGGACTCTTATGCATCAATCCAAATACAAAGAAAAATTCTGGACGCATTCGTAGTTTGACATCGAATATAAAAGAAGCAATTCAAAAAATCAATGTACCGATTTTAATCGTGAATGATAAATCAAAAATTCAATTACAATAACAAAATTAATTACATATAATGAAAGTACAAACAAAAGAAACACAAGCAGTGATGACTCCAGAGTCATCGATACAAGCATTAAAAGATGGAAACCAACGTTTTGTGAATAATACACAAATTTCTCGCGACTTATTAGATCAAGTTTCAGATACTAGTACGGGGCAATATCCGTTTGCAACTGTTTTAAGTTGTATCGATTCACGCGTTTCATCAGAATTGATTTTCGATCAAGGAATTGGTGATATTTTTAGTGTTCGTATTGCTGGAAACTTCGTTAATGAAGACATTTTAGGAAGCATGGAGTTTGCTTGCAAATTAGCAGGAACAAAAGTAATCGTAGTTTTAGGGCATACTGCATGTGGAGCTGTAAAAGGCGCTTGTGACCATGCGAGACTTGGAAACTTAACTGCTTTGATTAATAAAATAGAACCTGCTGTAGAAGCGGTTACAGAGCCAACTGACGAAAGTTTACGCAACTCAAAAAATATTAGTTTTGTAAACACGGTTGCCGCTAAAAATGTAGAAATGACTATCGAAAACATTCGCAAGCAGAGTCCTGTTTTAGCAGATATGGAACGCGATGAAGAAATAAAAATTGTAGGTGGAATGTACGATATCAGTAATGGTAAAGTAACATTTTACTAATATGAAGATAAGCATACAAAGAAAAATCATTGTTTTACTATTGTGCATGATTCCGCTGTTAAGTTGGAGTCAAGACGAAACAGGAAACTGGTTAATGTATTTTGGATCGAACCGAATTAGTGAAAAACTAAGTATTCACTCGGAAGTTCAATTTCGTAATCATACGGTATTTCCTAACAATACAGAACAATGGTTGCTCCGCACAGGATTAAATTATCATTTTACTAAAAATGCGTTCGCTACGGCTGGATATGCCTATATCGGAAGTTTTGCATACGAAAGTGAGCGCGACAGTCCAGAAACGGAAGAACATCGTATTTGGCAGCAATTAATTACGAATAATTATTTAGGGCGCGTAAAATTTGAACATCGCTACAGAGCTGAACAACGTTGGGTTGAAAACGATTTTAAAACACGTTTCCGTTACCGATTGATGCTATTCATTCCTGTGAACAAACCTAAAATGGATCCAGGTACATTTTTCTTTGGCGTATACAATGAAATATTTGTAAACGGACAAGAAGAACTGTTTGACAGAAATCGTTTGTATGGCGGTATTGGTTATCAGCTAAATAAAAATCTGAATTTACAAACAGGAATGTTGTACCAAAGACTGCGTACCACAGGAAAAGGATACTTGCAATTTAGTGTGGTTTACAATACTGATTTGCGAAAAAAGAAAAAAGAAGACGACCGTTAAAAAAGTCAGCTTAATTTACCAGTGAGAAAAAAGCCAAAGTTTCAATTGAAGTTTTGGCTTTTCTGTTTTTCTAATATTAGTAAACATAGTTTTTAAGTCGTATCTTTACAATGCTATAAAAAAGAAAAAATATGTTCGGATTATTCAAGAAAAAATCAGAAAAAGACAAACTCTACGAGAAATACACAAAGCTTACGGAAGAAGCATTCAAACTCTCTACTTCTAACAGAAAACTAAGCGATGAAAAAACTGCGGAAGCAGAAGAGATTATGAAGCAAATTGAAGCTTTATAGGTAAAACTTACATTCATCACGGTTGATTCTATTTTTTTCTTTTCCAATCAAGTTGGAAAGGAAACAATATTTTTTTTGGTAAAATTCACACACAAAATCATCTGTAACCATTGTTACAGCACAAAGTTTTAAAAAGTACTAATTTTGAATTTCAAATACTTTTATTACTTTTAGTGAAACTGTATTCAAATCCAAATCATACTTCATGATTCAAAAACTTAAAGACAACTACGAACATCTTTTTGAAGAAGAATTACTTAATGAAATTGCACAAGTAGGAATATTTAAAGAAGTTCCTGCAGGTTTTACCATGATATCAATTGGCGATTATATACGTGGTATGCCTTTGCTAATTTCTGGAGTCATCAAAGTAATGCGAGAAGATAAAGAAGGTGACGAACTCCTACTCTACTATTTAGAAAGTGGCGAAACCTGTTCAATGACTATGAATTGTTACATGGGGCAAGCCAAAAGTGAAATAAAAGCAGTTGCCGAAAAAGACACTACGCTCATTATGGTGCCCGTTCAAAAAATGGAAGAATGGACTGCCAACTATAAAACTTGGCGCAATTTTGTATTTCAAAGTTATCACACACGACTCAACGAAGTATTACATATTTTAGATAGTGTTGCCTTTGAAAAAATGGATCAGCGTTTATTAAACTACCTAAAAGAGAAAATTCGAATCAACAAAACGGATACAATTCACAACACACATCAAGAAATTGCATACGACTTACATAGCTCAAGAGTAGTCATATCAAGACTTTTAAAAAAATTAGAGCAAATGGGGCGTATAGAATTGCACAGAAATCATATAAAAATCATAAATTTAACCTAATTATGTAACTTTTGTTACTTCGAAATCATTGCAAGCACTTTACTTTGCGCTGATAAATATTTGAACAATTATGGAAATACTTGGCTACGCTAGTGCCTTGATTATTGGAATTTCACTTGGTCTTATTGGCGGTGGCGGCTCAATTTTAGCTGTCCCAGTACTTGCTTATTTATTTACAGTAAACGAAAAAATAGCAACTGCATATTCCCTTTTTATTGTTGGAACAAGCGCACTTGTTGGTGGACTTAAACAGCACTTAAAAGGATTTGTTGACTGGCGTACCGCAATCGTTTTCGGTGTTCCTTCAATTATTGGTGTCACTTTAGTTCGCTATTATGTAATTCCTTCTTTGCCAGACACACTGTTTACTATTGGAAATTTCGAGTTTACTCGCAGAATGGGTATGTTTGGTTTATTTGCAATGCTTATGTTTCCTGCGGCAATTTCTATGTTGAAAGAACGCAAAGAAAAAACGAACTCAGGAGACGTCTCTTATAACTATCCATTAATTCTTTTAGAAGGTTTGGTTGTTGGTGCCATTACAGGAATGATTGGCGCTGGCGGCGGTTTCTTAATAATTCCTGCGTTGGTATTATTAGCCAATGTAGAAATGAAAGTTGCTGTAGGAACCTCACTTATTATCATTGCGTTTAAATCTTTGTTAGGCTTCTTTTTAGGTGATGCCATTACGATGGAAATTGACTGGCAGTTTCTAGCTATTTTTACTTCTATTTCCTTGGTTGGAATCTTTATTGGAAGCTACTTAGGGAACTTCATCGATGGAAAAAAACTCAAAAAAGGATTTGGCTATTTTATCTTTATCATGGCTATCTTTATTTTTTATATGGAGTTTTTTGTGAAGCATTAAATATTAAAAAACAACCAACTCTGTAACCAAAGTTACTGTACAAAAAATAACAACAACCTATTTTTGTTATAAGATAATTCCCTAAACCTTACTATTATGTCTTTTATGAACTCACTTTTTGGCGAAAAAACAAAGCTTGCAGACGAAATAAAAATTTTGGATGTAACTACATTTAAAGAAGCAATTGCCGCAGAAAATATTCAACTTGTTGACGTACGAACAAAGTTAGAATACAACGCAGGACACATTGAAAATGCTGAGAATATTGACTTTTTTGATCGTTCAAATTTTGCGGAAAACTTTGCTAGTTTTGATCGAAAACAACCAATTTATTTATACTGTCGTTCTGGAAACAGAAGTCAACGTACCGCCAAAAAATTAGTCCGAATTGGTTTTAAGAAAATATACGATCTAAAAGGTGGCTACAAAGCTTGGAAGTGAGTTTGTATTGTAAATTCTAATACTAAATTAACACTTAAATCCTATTAAAATGTATTTTGAATGTATAAGTGATTTAGTGTTTTATCCACACAAGATTCTTCTTGAATTTTAGTAGTCAAATTTATAATTTCCAAACCATATACATTCGTACACCGAACTGCTATTGTTTGATGCGTAGGAAATTCACCAATTACCTCAAGTTTGTATTTTTTTACAATTTTTTCAATCGCTTCTTTGGTAGTTTTGGCTTTAAATGTAATGTCCAGAGTTCTTTGTAAGCCAGCGCCATAATATGTGTCAATGTCATAAATTTGCGGTCCAAAAAACTGTATTTTATCATACGAATACATTTTTTCACTGATATCTTTTACCATCAAACTATCCATTGCTTTATTTTGAAAAATTAGTTTCCTGTAAAAAACATAGCCAATTTTATCATCCGAAATTCCTTTGTGCTCAATGGTTAACTCGTAATTTTTAAGTAAGTCTAAAATTTCTTGATCTCTTTGTTTATTTTGAATACTATCGTTTAACGATTCATTTATGAGCGTCAAATAAAACACATTCGGCTTTATATCTTTTGAATACTTCTTTACGCCGTGTTGCCAATAAAAATCAGGTGTAGACGAATTGTTTTGACTATACATTTTGGTCAAACTAAATACAAATAAAATACAGATACTAATTCGCATACATCATCAAAATTTACATTCAATCACTTCATCAACACTAAAGTTGTCATACTTCGTAAATCGCTTACGTTGGTGCTTTTTATAGGTTCTAACAAGGTAAGTTCATGCTTTGTGAGCATTTCATTCAACAAGGTACGTGTTAGCAAAAAACGTACCGATTCATCCGGTAAAAAATACACGCCATCTTGTAAAAGTGTTGGTCTTCTTTCCATGCCAATATCCGAAGTCATTCGTATAAATAAACTTCCACCTTTTTTCAATACTCGCACCAATTCGGAAAACATGTTTTTAAAATGTGCTTCACTTTTCGCAAAATGCAATACAGCATTGCATAAAATATGATCAAAAGTTGCTGCCAAAAACGGATTTTCTTCTAGTGTTGCCACTTTAAAATTTGCTGCTAGTTTCGGATATTTTTCTTGTAGGTTTTTTATGTGTTCCACGTTGGAATCAATCGCATAAAAAGTAAATTCATTTTCATGGAAATAGTGTAAATTTCGTCCGCTTCCGCAACCAGCATCTAAGATGAGTTCATTGTATTGATAGCGACCTTTTAAAATTTGATCGATCAAGTAAATATCTGTATTTCCTAGTAGTTTAGTCGCCATTTCTTGCTTCATTCGTCTAAAATAAAAAAAATAGATCCATATTTTAATTACTTTGTAACCAAAGTTACTTTGTACATACTACAATTTTCTTTTTTTTGTTAAAAATGATTTGCAATGGAATGGATATATGAACCTTGGCCTTGGTATGTTTCCGGTTTTATGATCGCATTGGTGATGTTTTCACTAATTATGGTTGGTAAAAACTTTGGAATGTCTGGAAATCTACGCACTATTTGTAGTATGTGTGGCGCAGGAAATAAAGCTAGGTTTTTTCAATTTGATTGGAAAGCACAACGTTGGAATTTAATTGTTGTGTTAGGTACCATTATTGGCGGGTTTATTGCGCATGAATTTTTAACTGTAGAAAACGCCGTAGCCATTAACCCAAATACAGTAAGCGATTTACAAGCTTTAGGATTTGAAAGCGCCGGAAAAGCCTATTTACCGGAAAGCCTATTTTCTTTAGATGCTTTAACAAATATTAAAAGTGTTTCACTACTTATTCTTGGCGGATTTTTAGTCGGGTTTGGAGCGCGTTATGCTGGCGGTTGTACGTCTGGACATGCCATTTCGGGATTGAGTAATTTTCAACTGCCGTCACTCATTGCAGTTATTGGTTTCTTTATTGGTGGTTTGTTAATGATTCATGTTATTTTTCCTTTACTTTTTTAAATTATGAGAACACTTGTATACTTATTGATCGGAATTGTTTTTGGAATTACCCTGTTTAAGTCGGAAGCTGCTTCATGGTTTCGCATTTATGAAATGTTTACGTTTGAATCGTTTCACATGTACGGAATTATTGGAACTGCACTTGTTTTTGGCGTACTTACCAAACAAATAATTACACGTTTTCATATAAAATCATTTTATGGTGAACGCATTGTATTTCCTCCAAAACAGAAAACCGTTGCACGTTATTTAATAGGCGGAATTCTCTTCGGATTAGGCTGGGCATTAGCAGGCGCGTGTCCTGGACCAATGTTTACATTACTTGGCGCAGGATTTTTAGCTGTTGGAGTTTTGATTCTTTCTGCATTGTTAGGAACTTTTGTGTATGGTTTACTGAAAGATAAGTTGCCACATTGAATTAGAACGCTTCGCTATTAGATGTTAGATCGTGCTTTCGCACTGTTAGAACGCTTCGCTTTTAGACTTGTTCCTGCGTAGGAAGGAATCTCTTAGACCTTCTTCATTAGTGGGTTTGAAATACGGTTGTATAAGATCATCAGATTGCTTTTTGAAACCGAAACGATTCGTACCAATAAAAAATAAACAAAAAAATATTCGTGAATTCGTGGTGAAAAATTTAGACTTACTTCGCTTTTAGATAACTAACGCTTTTGGCATTTTCGGTATTTGGTTTTAGGTTTGATGAATAATCGTATTTCTAAAATATATTCCGAAAGCATTCGTTTCATAATTTAGACAACTAAAGAACCGACAATGAAACGACTTTTACTTTTTCTTTTTTTGATGTTGAATTTGAATTTGAATTGCTTTGCGCAAGATCAAAATACATTTACAGTGGCTATTGATGCAAATGTGGAGAATGCAAACGATCCGAAAGAGAAAGAAATTTTAGCGCTTTGGACAGCGTATATTTTGGAGAATCCCGATTTTGAAATTTCACTTGCAGAGTTGCGCGGTTATATTCCGAATGGAGAACATCATACAGAGTTTCGTTATGTTATTGGCGGACTTGTTTGCAAGAAAGTATTTGAAAAACACCGAATGAAAGGCGTTATTGATGGTTTGCGAACCGTAGATACTGATGAAGATTTCTTTGCATTTATTGAAGAAAAGTTAGG
>NZ_JBGCDL010000265.1:0-11165 GCF_045105435.1 Kordia sp.
GAATCCATTAATAAGAGAACTCTTTTATTCAATTCTATAGCAGTTCATTAAATATTAAGATGTACTTTCGCGGCTTCAAATAAAATTTGACATGAAGCGCATAAACGAATACAAAAAACTCTTTGGAGTCGAAAACGAAATTGAATTAAAGACCTTGAAGAAGAGTTACCGTAATTTGGTAAAAGAATGGCATCCAGATAAGTTTCAAAATGGAGATGCTTTACAAGAAGAAGCAGAACTGAATAGCCGAAAAATTATTGACGGATATCACTTCTTAGTAAGCATGGCTCCTGAAACAAAAGAAAAAAACTTGCCTGAATATACGGAGACAATTACCAATTCGGCGATTGCAGATTACCAACACAAAGGTTTGTTGTTAGAATTGACTTTTACAGATGGATCAACCTATGAATATTTTGGAATCACTAAAAAGGTTTTTCAAAAAATGATGAGCGCAGGAAATCTAAATCGTTTTGCCAAACGCAACATATATCCAAAATATATGTATAGAAGAACGCAACGTACACTAGAAACAGCATAATAAAATAGCATAATCATGCTGATGTCATTCTTGGCACAGTAATTGAATAGATACAAGTATTATTAAAAATTAAATTATAGTACAATGAGTAGAGGAACAGTAAAATTTTTCAACGATGCCAAAGGATTTGGTTTCATAACGGAAGAAGGTTCAAACAAAGAACATTTTGTTCACATTTCAGGTTTAATCGATGAAATTCGCGAAGGTGATGAAGTTGAATTCGATCTACAAGAAGGAAGAAAAGGTTTAAACGCAGTAAACGTCAAAGTTATTTAAATATATACTTCAAGTTTTACAAAAGCCCATCAACTATTGACGGGCTTTTTTTATGCTGTTATTTTAAATAGTTGGGCGTTACCCTTTGGGGCGAGCTATACATTGCAATTCCTCGCATTTCACGATGTTCAAGCTACGGGATTTTCATTCCTATCTCTAACGCAATAAAAAAGAATACACTTTATAATGATAAAAGAAATAATAGAATGCTTTGACTTATAAAAGGTTCACTTATTTTTCATCCTTAGTAGTATAAAAAGGTCGATCCGTAATCACAGGTCTTTTTCCAAAATTAAAACTTAACATTCCATCTCCATTTCCTTTCCAATTCATGTGACAACTAATACAGCCTTGTTGATCAAAACTAGCAGAATCTACAGGTCCAAATGGGCGTGCTTTTTCCCAAAACCAACGTACAGCACCATTTTTATCTTTCGCCTTATACATAATTGTCAGTTCAACTAAGTCACTAAAATGAGGTTCGTTTGGAGGAGTTGTTCTGTAATTTTCTTTTAAAACAATACTTCCAACGGGCAAAGTAGTCATTGTTTTCGGATTGTTTTTATAGGCATTTAAAGCAATATCATTCACATAAATTTTAATCATTTTCCCATGCGGATTTTCACCTGGAGTCGCTTTACTAAAGACATTCCATTCATCGTCTGGCCAAGTTTCCCATTGTTTATAAGGATTTACACGCATCACATATTTTAATAAATCTGCTCCATTAGGTTCAGGCAATTTTGCAATAGGATTTTTTGCTCTTCCCATTACCCAACTAAAATCGGAGTATATCGTAGGATTCGAAGAACGAGCAAACGCATGACAACCAATGCAACTACTCGCTGTTTGATTGAAAGTCTCCATACTACTATTCGCTAAGTTTTGTAATATCGGATTTCCAACTTTTGTTTTATCTGTTGGCCATTGTACACCAATAAGTTGATAATGTTCCCAAACAGATTTTTTTGCATGTAACTTCTCTTGATAGTTTGTATTTGCCTTTTTAACCCAGTCTGGAATAGGGTTTTGCCTAGTTACTTGTGTCATTATTTGCTTCGGACAATCAACTTGTCTGCTATTATTTTCACAGGAATCAATGGCTTTGGAAGGATCATAAAAAGAAGGTGTAATTCCAGCTTTCTTTGTTGTTGCTGTTTCTACATTATCATTTTGCTCAAAAGTCATCCACACAAAATTTGGATTCGATGGTGTTTTGTATACAATATGAAGTCCCACCAATCCTACTAATTGTTCTGAACAGTATTGTATATTATTTTTTACTATTTCAGGGAAAGAATCCTTTTGAATGGAATCACTGGCAGGAATGTACACAATAGCCTTCGAAGTGTAATAACGACTTGTATCATCTTTTTCGGAATCTAAAATTCGCCAAGAAGCTTTCAATTCCATACTTCCTACAGGAAATTTAATTTCACTACCTGCTTGTTTTAAAGCATTATAGAATTGATTTTTTAAGACATATTCAAACATTGGTTTGTTCATATACACCTCATAATGTACCAGATTGGAATTTTTATCAATAAGCACGCCACCAACAGCTTGATTGGTCTCTGTAACCAACGGGCTTATTTTAGAAGTAGTTCTTAAGATTTTATGATTGGAGTTAATGTTATCACATACAGTTTGATTTCCTGGACTTGGTTTTCCCCAAGCAGTAGGCGTTTCTGCATTGGGCAAAAAGATATCATAGGCTTCTTTATAGTTTTCCCAAAGTGTTCCTGTTCCGTCAGTTGTAGGTGCATTAATTGCTAAAAAAGTATCCCAAGCAAACGTAGCGGCTTCACTTGTTGTTGCTCCTGAGCGCAAATCTGTTGGAAGCTTATCAGGTATTTCAGCATATTCAGACGTAACGGCATCTTTACAACTGGTTAGTAAACAGAATAGTATGAGTATGTAAAAAAAAGGTTTCATGGCGGTAGCTTTTAGTTTTTGAAAACATAAGGTACTCCATAAATAGGATATTATGGTTTTTAATAACAAATTTAATTTTATTCTAAAATCTCAAAACAACTCATTTTTACTTAAATGTATAGCGTTGTTCTTCTGTTGAAGAAGCTTTTAGCAATTGGTGGAATGTTTTTATGGTATTAAAATTTCGGGTGATTTCTCCAGAAACCGCAATCCCAGAAATTCCCGTTTTCAAAATATCCGTAACATCTGCTGTGGTAATGCCTCCAACACCAATTATAGGCGTTTCGGTGTTTAGCTCTTCTAAGATTGCCGTATAACCATTTAATCCTAAAATAGTCGGTAAATTGTCTTTTGTTTTGGTGAATTGAAAAGGACCTAAGCCAATATAATCGACTTCTTTCTTTAGTAATATTTCACAATCTTGCAAGGTGTTTGCAGTGCCACCAATCATTTGCCAAGTATATAAATATTTTCGTGCAATAGTAGGGCAGATGCTTGTTTTTTCTATATGAACACCATCAGCTTTTACCGTTTTTGCAATTTTATAATGATCGTTGATAAGCAATCTGGTTTGAAAATGTGCTGTAATTTCCCTTGCTTCATTCGCTAATTTTAAAAGTTTCTTTTCAGATGTATCGCGAAAGCGTAATTGAACCAATTCGGCTCCAGAGGAACATGCTTTTTGAATGTTTTCTAGCTGTTCTTTTGGCGAATTTCCTTGCGTTATATACTGTAATTTTGGAATCATCATACCTAAACTGCAATTATTTTAGAATATTCCATAAAGTGAGATTCAAAACGTTTCAATATCGGATGCATTTTTTCTGAATAGATTACAAACTGACATTTATCAATACTATTTGTAACAGACATCAATGCGGTATAGGCTGATTTTTGAATTAGAAATTCAGCTGCATCCACACTAAACACTTTTAATTGAGAAATATTTAATCCGTTTAATAACAACAACTTATTCATTGCTATTGGTGTGGAAATAAGAATATCAATACCTTCAAATATTTCTGATTTTTGTATGTCAACATGCAATTGTTCATAACCAACATACACACGTAATGAAGTGTGTTTGGTGTAGTTCAAAAATTCGTCATATAATGCTAGCGCTTTTTCTTTATTTTCGACAATCACAACGGCTCTTGGAGAATCGCCAACCGCTTCACATTTTAATTTATGCAAGGTAGTAAGTATCAATGTCGTTGTTTTTCCACTTCCTTTTGAAGCCGTGCAATACACATTGGCACCACTTTTTATGACAGGAATGCTTTTGCTCTGAAATGGCGTTGGTGTTTCTATTTGGAGGATTGCTAATCTCTCTTTTAGATGCGTATGTAATTTTTTAAAAGGCATAGGAGTAAAGCGCTAACTGTTTTGTGTAGTATTTATACTAATTGCGGCAAATATACAGCGTATGTCCTTAATCAGCACAACTATGCTCAACAATTTTGATGGCTTTTAAATCGTTCCATACGACATGATGTGCCTTTTTAGGCGAAATTCTAAACACTAGAATTGATTTATTCTTTTTAGGACACAGTTTTTGTGCTACATGAAAGTATAATACCAAAGGTTTTCTAGTAATAAAAGTATCGTAAATAGTTGCTTTTCCAACAAAATCGCCATCATTATTTTTTATGATTTCTACTGTAGTTTCAGGCAATACAAGATCTTTTTCTTTATTTACACCTGCTAATAAACCATCGTAATATTTTTTAATGTATTCTTCTACTTCTGATACTTTCAAGGTATGATTGATATTAACTTTCCAAGCAAAAGCATACGTCCAAAAATATGGACTCTTAGTATCATTCCAACCTTTTGGAAATCGGGCATCTTCAAAACCTTTCAATTCAATATCCTTGGCAAAATGCAATGGAATGGCAAATAATTCTTTTCCCCAAGTATCTTCCGTTTGTAAAAGATCAGTACTATATGAAACACCTAATTTAGCGAGCATCTTAATAGCATTGTTATTATTTGGATTTAGCGCTAAAGACTTTTTATAATTGGTAATTGCTTCTTCATTTCTTCCAAGTGTCATTAATGCTTCCGCGTAGCTATCATACGGATTATATCTATTTGGAAAAACTTCAATACTTAATTTGAAGATTTTGGCAGCATCTTTGGCATTTCCTGCATGCAAGAATTTATATCCTGTAACAATAAGCTCTTGTTCGCTTACATGATATTCTGGTGCGTCTTTATGTTTTTTGTAAAATGCAATACCGTTGTCAATTCCTTCGTTTTCAATAGTTTCAAGCATGAACTTTGCTAAAGGAATTAATGGTAAATCATACGGTTTGTCATATAATATTCCCGTAATTGCTGTGGTTATAGACGTACGAAAGGAATGACTTGTATTGTTTAAAATTATAATTGAAGCATTCCGAGATGGAATTCTAGTATACAGCGAACGAAAACCATCAATAGAACCACTATGACCTGTAGTTTCAACCATTTCAGAAGTATTTCCAATCGGTTTGTCTCTAAGTTCCCAGCCATATCCATAATGCGCATTATGATCAATAATGTGCTTTTTAAAAAGCATGTTCATATATTTTTTGGGTAACAGCTTTTCAGTATTTAATGCGTTATCCCAAAGAAATAGATCTTCAATGGTACTGTAAATGGCACCTGCAGCATACGCAGAAGATTTGTCGGTACGATCAGTATCATAGTATTCACCAAAATTTCTATTATAGCCAGACGCCATATTTTTTATAATTGGTCTGTGTTTGTGAAATCCGGAATTTTCCATTTTAAGAGGATCAAATATCCTTTCTTTCAATAGCGTTTCATACGTTTTTTTTGTAACGGTTTCAAGAATATATCCCAGTAATGTATAGCCATTATTGCTGTAGGCAAAACGAGTTCCTGGCGCAAATTGAAGTGGTTCGCTAGAAAACTGACGAACCATGTCAGCTGGTTTATTGTGTTTTTTATCATCAACATTACGATCAAAACCAGCAGAATGGGTGAGTAGGTGATGAATTGTAACTTGATCACCATTTATTTTAGGAAAGTCTTTTAAATAGTTGGAAATAGGTTGGTGCAACTCCAATTTGTTTTCAGCGACTAATTGCATAATGAGCATCGCTGTAAAAGATTTGGTCATTGAGGCAATTTGAAACTTTGTATCTATTTCATTGGAAATATTCCATTCCATATTCGCCAATCCGAAAGCTTTTTTATATACAATTTGACCTTTATCTGCCACTAAAATTGTACCATGAAACATGTCATAATCTGAATACAAACTAACGAGTTTATCTATTTTAGTTGCTGTATCACTTTTAGTTTCTGCTATTTTTTCAGTACATGCAATATGTGATAGTAAGAGCATTAAAAATATTCCGACAAATAGGTTTTTTTTCATAATTATGTTTTAAATATCTAATTGCTCGTAAAACTAGATTGTACAAGAATATGAAATGTCAAAAAAATGTAAAATAAGTGTCAATTACTGTAAAAAAGTGGTGTGAGTTACGCATTTACAAACAATAGTACTGCATCAACTATAAATAAAAATTGATGTAATTACTACTATTTTACTACTTTTTAGATTGTTGCTTACGCAAGAATGCACTATTGCTATTGCTTGATGACTTTTTCTTGCAGCATAAGTTTTTCTTCCGAATTATACGCTTTCACAAAATAAATTCCTGTTTGTAAGTTTGGTAGATTGATTGTTTTTTGATTGGAATTAATCGTCTCAGTAAACAATAATTGTCCTTGAATACTGTATAAATCCATTTTAGAAACTGGATCGTTTTCCGTTTGAATCGTCAATTGATTCGTGAACGGAACAGGATAAATTTTCGTTGTATTCACTTCAAATGCAGGCGTGCTTAAAGCTCCGGTGAAATATTCGTTTGCTTTATTAAACGCGTCTATTCCAATTTGTGCTCCAATGATTCGACCGCGAATGTCATCGATTGGCGGATGAATTCCACCCCAAATTCTAGATAAACTCGTTTGATCAGAAGCATCACGATAGGTTGCCCATTGTAGTGTGAATGGCGCACTTGGTCCTTTTTCAAAGACTAAAAAGTTGTCTTGTGGAATGTCGAACGTTCCCATTCCGCCAGGAAAAAATTCATCACCCGTTAATAAGGTTAATACTTCTGCGGCAGCTCTTGAAAACGTAGAATGTCCTGAGAGATATCCAGCAAATGGAGGTGTTACAAAGGTTCCACGTTGATATGGCCACCATTTTGTTCCTAAAATCCAATCGACACCAGCAATATCTTGTGTCGGATCTGCAATGTAATCAGGTCCTTTCCAAGCGTAGACTTTTATTTTCCCCACATTTTCGTCACTATCTCCTGCTAACGGATCGCCTGTTTCAATTAATTCTATATAATTTGGGATTAATGGCAAACCTTGCGGATCGTAACTTGAAAGTGAAGCATCTGTACTTTGTCCTTTTCCTGCCATGTATCGAATTGCCGAAATTGGTCGTACATAATCGTAATATCCTTTAATTCCCCATGTATTAATTGCTGCGTCATGCATCGCGCCACCGAGCGCTAAATAACATTTTACATCCCATTCTAAATCGTCTAAGATTGCACCAGTTCCATTTAGTTGTTTTACGGTCATTGGATGATCGCTCACATAATTCATAATGGTAAACCAGTGTCCTGGAGGCGTTTCAGAATCGGGTCCATCTGCCCAAAATTCGGCCAAAACACGTGCATAATCAGATCTTTTTACCATTTGTGCATCGTACGGCATATTCGTCACAGGATTTAAGGTATGTCCTGTACTTGGATCGCCACCTTGAATGATGTCATAAAATGCTTTGTATTCCGTAAACGTTTCCGGAAAAGCGGTTGTTGGTAAATTTCCGATCGCGCCAGGCGAAATATCTATCATTGTATTATCGGCAGGATCTAAATGTGCAGACCATAACGAAACTAAGGCAAAGTGCCACTTGTACGGATCGTCAATTCCATCTTCATTAGATTCTTGAATGTATGCTGGTGGTCCTGGATCGTTGTATACAAAGCAATCAAATCCGTTATCTATAATTTGTAAGTTGTCGTAGCTTAGCGCGAATGGAGAAACTTGTCCCCATTCTGGACTTAAAAAAGCAGGTGTATTTAATGGAAATGGATTTCCACTTTGATCTATATATACATCAAATGCCAGTGGTTGCCATTTATTTGGATCGATATCGTTTGTGTCTTCGTAGATGTCTAAAATTAACGGATTGTTTACAGGTTGATAGTGCTCGTTGACATAATCATTTAGTTCATTGGCGCCATCTTGCAAACCAAAAGCGATAATTTCATCTGCTAAATGATTTCCTAAAGCTGCATACGAACCAGTGCTGTAATCGGTTGACGTAAAATTTACATCATAATTATACGATTCAAATAGTGTTTGAAAACTCGCTAGGGAAGTGGTTGCACCTGGAGAATTGGCAAAACGATGTGTGAGTAAGCGATACATGGCGTAACTCATGACTTCGTGTCGTGCTGCTGCAATATCCGTTGGTGTGGTAATTCCGTTAAATGTACTTGTAAAATTCCAATAGGTTTTTCCTAAAAATACCGTTTCTACAGTTGGGTCAAATACTGCCCACGCGTCATACATGGCAATGGAACTGTGGAATAAGTTTCGTGCATGAACGGTTGGACGTGCAAAATCGTTACGAATGGCGCTTAGTAATTCTTCATTCCAATCACGTGCTACAGAATGCTGTGCTTGGAGTAGTGGTACGGCAAGAAATAGACTTAAAAAAGTCGCTACAAATATCTTTTTCATTTTGGTTGATCGAGGTTTTTCCGTAAACTTAGTTAAAAGATTGTTTTTTTACAAACTATGTTGTTAACAATGAAGCAGTTTTCGTCACTTTTTTTAGAATGATCAAAATTAATAGTGAACCGCATCCGCAGATTAAAAAACCGATGAATAGAGGAGAAGCCGTTGTTTTTACATAGCTTCCGATGCAAGTTGCAATGGGAACCGCCATTATTGTTGACGTGAAACCGTTGATAGCAGCACCAACTCCTGCAATGTGTCCGACAGGTTGCATGGCTAACGAGCGTAAATTCCCGAAAAGGAAACCTATTGAGAAGAATTGAATTCCAAAAAAGGGAACGAGCACATAAACACTAGGATTCGGTTTACCATAGAAAAACAGCAAATATATGATTGGAATTGCCGTAAAAGCGATTAGAAATGCGCGTACCAATTTGTACATTCCGTATTTCATTACAAAAGTTCCGTTTAAAAATGTGGCAAATCCGACCGAAATTGCAAGTGCTGCAAATATGTATGGAAACTCTTCTACCATACCATATTGATTTTGAAATATGTCTTGTGAAGCACTTAAATACACCATAAATGAACCTGTAATGAATCCAGAAATTAAGGTGAATGCAATAGAAGTTTTGAATTTTAAAAATTCTTTTAATCCATTGGTAAATAATTCTTTAGACAGCTTTATCTTATTCTTTGGGTCAAGTGTTTCTGGTTGTCGTTTCCAGAGCCAAATCATAATGATTGCACCAAAAATTAATTGTCCATTAAAGATTGATTGCCAACCAAAATTATCTAACATTAGTTTTCCCAAAGCAGGAGCTACCACGGGAACTAAGATGAATATTGCTACAATAAACGACATAATTTTTGCCATATAATCGCCACTAAAACTATCGCGAACCATGGCAATACTTATGGTTCTTGGTGCGGAAAGTCCGATACCTTGTAGAATTCTTCCAACAATCATTACTTCCAGACTTTGCGCGGTAACGCAGACAAAACTTGCCAATACAAATAGGGTAAAACCCATGTAAATGATTGGTTTTCGTCCAATACTGTCGGAAAGTGGTCCAAAGATGAGTTGACCGCATCCTAAACCTAAGAATATCATTGTTATTAGCTTTTGGTTGTCCTTAGAATCGACTGTGCCAATAGAAATGCCAATTGCATCTAAAGCTGGCAGAATCGCGTCAATAGAAAGTGCTACAATAGACATTAAGGATGCCATTAGTATTATAAATTCGGTTTGCGATTGCTTTTTTGAAATCATGGCGCAAAAGTACGGCTTCTGTATTGAGTTTCGTTGTTTTTCTTGGGAGATTGTAAGATAGATTTTAGCCTGTTTTGTTTTTAGATTATTAGCGTACTTCACTGTTGGATTGTTTTGATTATTGATTTTTGTAGAAAACTTAGGTATGTATTTACTATATTCGGTGTCTAATCTTTTTTATGAAAATATTTAATAATCAACGTTCAACATCTATGGCAAATAAGAATATAAAGAAATATTTTAAATATGCTCTTGGTGAAATTATTTTGGTGGTGATTGGTATTTTGATTGCGGTCGGAATTAACAATTGGAATCAACAAAGACAGTTAAATAGTGCGAATGTAGAGTTGCGAAGGAACGTTATTAAGCAATTGGAAAAAGATATTTTGGAGATTAAAAAGTATGAAAGCGATTTGGATACTTTACAGAATCATTATTTACATTTTTTGGATAAAGAACATGATAAGAATAAGCTGAAACCTGGAGATATTGTGGGTACATTGTTGTTTAAGTTGAATAAAATGGATTCGGACACACATTTGATTGAGATGATTGATAATGCAACGTTGAACGAATCGAAAGCTTCAGAGAAATTATTAAATTTGAATTCTGTTTATAAATTATACTTGGATGAGATTAAGTCTGTAGAGGAATTAATTTTTTCGACGATTACAGATAATTTAAAAGAAATAGAACGCACACAGCATTGGTATGCAGATTTTATAACGGATTTGGTTTGTAATGACGATTGTTACGAGTATTTAAAAAACGACACACTTCATAAAGCACGCATGGCATCTTTACGATTTTTGTATGTGAATGGTTATGGTGAGATTATATCGGCTTTAAAAAATGATTTGATTAATTATAAGCTGGATTTGGTTACGTTAGGGGACGAATAAAAGCTGTATAAGGTTGAATTGTTTATAGTTCTTGAATTATTCTATTTAACATAATATAAATTATAGTACATTTTTAATATTGGATGATCCAGTGGATGATTCAATATTAAAACAACATTTTGAAGTACTATGTCCCATAATGATATTATGCTAAATATCCCAGAACCTTTGTAGTTGCTACTAGAATCATTGTGCTTGGGTCATTATCCTTTATTTAATAGGAACGCTTCGCTACATAATTTTTTGTCCCATAATTTGTCGTTATGCAAAATTGCCGCGCACAAATGCTTTATTACTTTAAACACAAATACGAAGTATTCATGAGCTCTTTAATTTAAAATAAAATGAAGCGAATAATTTTCCAACGCATCCCACCCGCACAAAAGCTACTCTAAAAATTCTTTACAAACATTCAGTATTTTAGAAACAAAAAAAAAAAAAAAGTTTTATGACC
>NZ_JBGCDL010000266.1:0-8990 GCF_045105435.1 Kordia sp.
TGAACGTTCCATAGATTTTTATGCGAATAAGATGGAATTAAAACAATGTCGTTTTGACAAGGAAAGACGCATTGCCTTTTTCTGGATTGGAGAAGACAAAAAAGCAATGTTAGGTTTATGGGAAAAACCTAAAGAAGAAATTGATATTCGCCATTATGCGTTTGAGTGTGATCCAGATTGGATTCAAAACGAATCCGAGAATTTTTTAAAATCTCAAAATATTACTTACTGGAATTTTTTGAATGATGGAACAAAAGGTCCCATGGTTTTTGTTTGGATGCCCGCTATTTCAATCTATTTCAATGATCCAGACGGACACGAACTTGAATTCATTGGAGTCTTAGAAGGAAAAACGAAATCAAATACTGAAAAAAGAGTCGTTACTTATAAAGAATGGCTAAAACTAAAAGATGCATAAGAATCTAGCTAAAAAAATAAAATGGAATCTCATTTTTTCACTTATAAGTGGCTGTTTAATTATAGGAATCGTTCTTTTTATAACTGTGATTAAAACTTATTTTCCACGCCCAAAATTTGACCCTGATGGTACATTCGTCACCATATTTATACTAGTTCCTCTAATTATTCTATCAACAGTTTTAGCGCTGATCGCTATTATAAGAACTAAAAAACAAGTTCAATTTTTAAACTCAAAAAAACACAGTATTCCAATTTATGTTATGTCAACTCCGATACTTATTTTTTGGGTAATTTTCTTTTGTTACCTAATCAAATTCTTATTAACAAGATCTTAAAAAAATCATCAAACTAAGACAATCGCTCCGCACGTCTTTCATCTAATGCTATTTCAACCTCTTTTACCTTCTTTGAAGTTAACGGATAAAATAACAAGGCTACAATTCCAACAAGTACAAATATGGCGGGTACAATACTCATATTCAACTTGATTCCTTCTAACATTTCGGGAGTTTTCACCACAGCTTCATCACCATTATAGTTATACCAATTTAAAATCATAAGTGTCATAAATCCTGCCATTCCGCCACCAAATTTCATGGCAAATGTTCCTGCCGAATAGATCAATCCTGTAGCACGGCGTCCGTTTTTATATTCCGAGTAATCGGCAGCATCACCCAACATTGCAAAGAATAATACTGGCATTAATCCTGCGCCAAATTCAGAGATAATTCCCAAGGTAAAAATAGTCCCAACTTCATTCGCATCTAGCCAATACATCGCGCCTGCCGTAACAGCAGAAAATAAAATACTGATGATAAACAATCTTGCTTTTCCAAACTTTCGCGTCAACGCAGGTGCAAAAACGGTAGAAATCATAGAGATAATTAGCAATGACAAAAGGTACAATCCTGCCAATCCATTTTTCCCGCCCCAAGCGGTTAAACTACCAAACAGATTATTTTCGTCATTTACATAATGTGTAAAGTAATACATGGTTGCACTTTGCTTGATCACGTTATAGGTTACAAATACAAATCCTATAAATAGTAAAATTAACCAAGCTCTATTCTTAATTAAATCTTTGTAGTCTTCTTTTATGTCATTGGTTGCAATTGCTGGCACACGCTCACGAGTTGTGTAAAAGGTAATTAAAGAACAACCTGCCAAAATAAATGCCAATACATACATGGTATATTGATATCCTATATTTTCGTCTCCTTGCCCTAAATAATCTACCAATGCAATGACACCAATTGTAGCAATAATTCCGCCAAAGTATGCGCCAAAGAAACGATAAGAAGAAAGTTCAGTACGTTCTTTAACATCACTCGTCATTACGCCCATTAACGCAGAATACGGAACATTATTCGCGGTATAAGTCAACGTGTAAAAGATAGAAGTAGCATACGCCCAAATGATTTTTCCTGTCAAACTCAAATCTGGTGTGGTAAATTGTAAAACTAAAGCAATTCCAAATGGCAACGCTGTCCATAACAACCAAGGACGAAATTTTCCGTATTTACTTTTGGTACGATCGGCAATATTTCCCATAATCAAATCGGTTACACCATCTCCCAAACGAATTACAAATATTAGTGTCGCTGCTACTGCGGCTTCCAATCCAAAAACATCGGTGTAAAATATAGGCAAAAAAGGACCGATAGTTCGCCATGCAATATTTGCTGCCGTATCGCCTAATGCGTATCCAATTTTTTCTTTGAAGGTTAATTTCGTTTGTGTTGACATGTTCCGAGTTTTAATTTTATTTGATGATATTTGTTGGCGAATTTTTATGGAAAGATGCATTCCGTACGTCGACGCTTCTAATACATCAAATTGCGTTGTTTCATGCGTTTTTGAATGAGTTGAAAATTATCTTTAAGATACATCCGCTGGAGATTTTTAATGTTATTTATTGAATGAAATACATCTGCATCTACAAACAGAATTCCGATAGTTTCTACAAGAAATTTTCCAACGGTTATTTTTCCGAAACTACTTATTTCATTAACGACAGAGAGCTTATTCATAACTAAATTTTGCCGTTTTTCCAGTGGCTGAATGTTGCCCAATCCAAACATTAAAAACACCTTTTTCTACACCAAATTCCTCTTGATTGTCATAGTATTTTAAATCATCCAACGAAAGTGTAAACATAATTTCTTTAGATTCATTCGGTTGTAAAGAAACACTTTGATATCCTTTTAATTCGCGTACAGGTCGTGTAATACGTCCAACTACATCTTGCACATACAATTGCGCAATGTCACTTCCTTTTCGTTTTCCTGTATTTTTCACGGTGACTTTTACCGTGAGTGTTCCTTTTTCAGAAATTGCATTGCTTGAAAGCGTCAAATCACTGTATTCAAATGTGGTGTAACTTAATCCATAACCAAACGGATATTGTGGCAAATATCCAATGTCTAAATAGTGCGATGTGTTTCCTAGTGAGCTTTGCCACGCGCCAATTGGAATGCTATCCATTTGTACAAATTCTTCAGGAATTACAGGTCTTCCTGTGTTTTTATGATTGTAAAATAACGGCAATTGTCCCGCTACTTTTGGCCATGTTACAGGCAATCTTCCGCTTGGTTCGGCAACTCCGAAAATCATATCGTAAATTGCAGGTCCGCCCATTGTTCCAGGATGCCACGTCATTAAAATGGCGTCTACATCATCAATTATATTTCCAACAGTAATTGGTCTTCCTGCCATGATGACTAATACGATTGGTTTTCCTGTTTTTGCTAATGCTTTGATGAGTTGTTCTTGCGCTCCAGGCAGATTTATATCAGCTCTACTATGTGCTTCTCCAGAAAGAATGGCTTCTTCTCCACCAATGAACAGAATGACATCTGATTTTTTAGCCGCTGCAATTGCTTTTGAAAAATCTTTGGTCGATTGGTCTCTACTGTATGCTAAACCTTCTACAAAAGTGTAGTTTGCATTTTTGTCGTGAAACACATTGACTGGTGTTCTTGTATATTTTCCATCACCATCAAAAGACCAAGTTCCGAGCTGTTCTCTTGGTTTGTCTGCCAACGGACCAATTACAGCAATGTTTGTTTTGTTGTTTAATGGTAAAATATTGTTTTCATTTTTCAACAATACCGAACTTTTTATTGCGGCTTCTTTTGCCATTTCTAAATGTGCAGCTGCATATAAATTATTGCTATTATCTACACGAAATGGTTTTTCAAATAAGCCCATTCTGAGCTTGACTCTTAATATATCTGCGACTAAACTATTGATTTTCGCTTTTGTTATTTTCCCTTCTTCCAATAATTCTTTGGTATACGTTTCAAAAGTTTTGCTCGTCATTTCCATATTTAAACCTGCGTTTAAGGAAAGTTCCGCTGCATGTTTTTGATCTTGGGCAAAACCGTGTGGAATCATTTCTTTGACAGCATCCCAATCGGATACGACAAAACCGTCAAAGCCGAAATCTTCTCGCAATACGTTTGTCAATAATCTTCGATCGCCCGAAGCTGGAATTCCGTTCATTTCATTGAAAGCTGTCATAAAAGTTTGTGTACCTGCTTCTACTGCCGATTTGAATGGCGGCAAATAGATGTTGTGCAATTGCGCATCACTAATTACGGCGGTGTTGTAATCGCGTCCGCCAATTGCGGCTCCGTAACCGATGAAGTGTTTTGCACAGGCAATCATACTTGTAGGATCGTTTAAACTATCGCCTTGAAAACCTTTCACATAGGCTTTTGATAGCTTTGCAGCCAAATACGGATCTTCACCTGGCGATTCGGCAATGCGTCCCCAACGACTGTCTCTGGCAATGTCTAACATGGGTGCAAACGTCCAACGAATTCCGAAAGAAGCGCCTTCTACAGCCGCAACTCTGGAGGAATTTTCCGCTACTTGTGCGTCCCAACTTGCTGCCATTGCGAGTGGAATTGGGAATATGGTTTTGTATCCGTGAATGACATCGCGCGCAAAGATTAACGGAATTTTGTTTGGACTTTCTTCTACGGCAATGCGTTGCAATTCGTCCACATAATCTGTATTGCTTACGTTTAAAAACGCGCCAATTTTTCCATCGCGAACGGCTTGTTTTAGCGAATCGGGCAATTTTCCTTTTACTCTACTTGATGTTCCGCGTAGGTTGAGTTGCCCTATTTTTTCATCGAGTGTCATTTTGGAAAGTAGTTCCGACACTTTTGCTTCGAGTTCGTTTGTTGGTTTTTGTTCCGTTTCGCAAGCAATTAATGTGAATACGATAATGCAAACAAGTGTGTATATTTTTTTCATATTAATGTGCTATTTCTGCATAAACTGGCATGATTGGCTTTTTGAAAAACGTACTTTTTACGCCTTTTACATCGAGTTTTATTTTGAATAGTGAACCTGCTAATGGATATTTCGCCTTTTCTTCATCTGTCATGTCTAAATTTGATGTTGTGATGTATAAAATATCTAGGTCTGCACCACCAAATGCACAAGCAGTAACATTGTGTGCAGGTACTTTTATTTTTTGGATGAGTTTCCCCGTTTTCGGATTGTAATTGGCAATACAGTTTCCATTCCATAAGCCAACATACAACATGTCGTTTTCGTCAATTGCCATTCCGTCCGGCGCTCCTTCTGTTGTTGGAATTGTAACAACAATTCTTTCATTAGAAATAGTGCTTGTCGTTACATCAAAATCAAACGCGCGAATGTTTCCCGTTGGCGTATCAATATAATACATGGTTTTGTGGTCTTTGCTCCATACGATTCCGTTAGAAATAGTAATGTTTCCAAGCATTTTAGCGACTTCTCCGCTTTGACTTACTTTGTATAGATTTCCGCCAGGATTCGTCTGCGAATAATCCATTGAGCCAACCCATAAGTTTCCGTTTGGATCACATTTTCCGTCGTTTAATCGTGTTCCTTTATTTTCTGCTTCAACATCCGTTAATTTTTCAATTTTTTCTGTACCAATATCTACTACATATACACCATCATTTAGTGCGACTATGACTTTGTCTTTTGCTTTTGAAGGCACAACAGTACCAATTGGTGCAGGCATTTTTATTTCTTTGTTTGTATTGTTTACGGGATTGTAAACATTGAGTGTTTCTCCAATAATATCTATCCAATATAGCAGTCCGTTGTTGTAATCCCAAAAAGCGCCTTCGCCCAATTTAGCAGGTATTTCATAAGCTAATTCTGCGATAAGTTCGGTAGATTTTGTATTCGTTTTGCAACTCATAAGAGCGATAAGCAGAAAAAATAAAGTTGTTTTTTTCATATAGGTGTTGTTGGTGTAAAAAGTCTGTTTGTGTATTGTTATGACAAACTGTATTTGTTGTGTGTTATTATTTGTTGTGTTTGATGAATTGTATAAAGTCATTATTTTTTATGGAAAGAATGTATGGTGTATTTCCAATGTTTATGTGTTGTAAATCTTTTACGTCGCCTGTAGTGAAAAATCCGCTTTGCGAAACTGGTATTGCTTGAAAGTTTCCGTTTCCATCACCTTTTAAGAACGCGCCATAACTTGCATCATTTCTTGGCGTTTCTACTTCGGAATTGTATAAGTTTCCAGCAATGAGCGCATCTAAATGTCCATCATTATCATAATCATCAATTAGTATTTGGTTGATGCTTGATAGTTGCGCTTGTATTGGCAATTGGTGAATTTTGAAACCGTTTTTTGTGTTTTCTAAATAGATACTTGCAAACGATTTTATTTGATAGTGTAATGCTTCTTCTAGTTTTTTCTTTCCGTACACATCAATGAGCGTTGCCGTTGCGTATTCGTCGTAGTTTTTGAATTTTTCTTTGATTCCTGGTACTTGTTGTGAGGAACATTGGCGACCGCGCACAGGATATTGTTCGCCATCATCGTAGTAACTGAGAACGATGTCTTCTTTTTTGTTTTTGTCAAAATCTTCCACATATATATCGAAGGTTTCGTCTTCGGTAGCTTTGTATTTGTAGTTAAGTCCGTTGTTTCCTATGATGTAATCCATATCGCCATCATTGTCAAAATCACCTTGATTGATGCTCCACCACCAACCTGTAGTTTCTTGCAGCTTCATTTTTTCGGTCATGTTTTCAAAAACACCTTTGTTGTTTTGTAAAATGGTGACTGGCATCCATTCTCCGACAAGGATAATATCGTCCCACGAATCGTTATTGAAATCGGTAATGATTGCGCTTGTTGCCATTCCGATTCCTTCGAGAGAAGATGCCGTTTTTTTTGTGTGATCTGTAAATTGTATAGCCATTTTTGTTGAATTGTTTTCGAGAAGATAGCTTGATGTTGGAAACGGATATTTCCCAGGCGTTTGTCTTCCTAATACTAGCAAATCTCGCTTTCCATCTTTGTTATAATCTAATGTGTACGTTCGCGATCCGCTAATGTTGTTGTTTGGAATTGCCGTTTCCGATTTTTGAAATTGACCGTTTCCATCGTTGATGTATAAGCGATCTTTTAGAAAGTCTGATTTTTCAGAGAATTCATATCCGCCACTGACAACATATAAATCTTGATCGCCATCTTGATCGGGATCAAAGAATAAAGCGCCTGTATCTTCTGAGATTTTGTCAGCATCAAAAGCTGTTGTTTTTTGTGGTGTAAAGCCTTGTTTTGTTTGTAGATATAATGTAGCAGGTATTCCGAATGCGCCACCGACATAGATATCTTCTAAACCATCATTGTTTACATCTGCGGAAGCAATTGCAGGTCCGAGCGTAGACATTTTGTGTGGCAATAAAACTTGTTTTGCAAAATCGTCATAATCGTTTTCTCGGTGTTTGATGGTTTTGGAAAGTGTTGTGTTGGTTGTAAAAAGGTGTTTGGTGATCGGTTTTGGGTGTTTGGTTTTGGGAACTGCTTGATCGTGATTGAGTACAAGTGTTTGGTTGGTTTTTATATTTTTTTGTATGAAGATTTTCCCATCGTTCCAAATTACTTTTAGACTGTCTATTTGTGTTGCTTTGTCCAATCCGAAATGTAATTCTGGTGCAACAGATGATTGAAATCCTCTTGTTAAGGTTAATTCTTGTATTTGTTGTTTTTCATCAGCATGTATGATAACGCGTGAACCTAAACCGTGTTTGTTTGTGTTGGTTCCTTTGAATTGAATTTTTAAGTAATTGTTAGTTGCATTGTTTTGAAATATGACTGCTTCTTGATCTATGTTATTGAGAATGATTTCTAAATCGCCATCATTGTCTAAATCGGCATAGACAGCGCCATTTGAGAATCCTTTGTGTTCAATTCCCCAATCTTGATTGACTTTTTCAAATTCCAATCCGCCAAGGTTTTGAAACATAAAGTTATCTATTTTTTCACTTGGAATTTGCTTGCTTTTTTCTAGAAGTGATAGTTTGTCGTATGCTTTTTTTCCTATTTTTTTGAAGAAGTCTTTGTTATTGATTTCTTTTCGTGTTCCGTTGCTTACAAATAAATCTTTGTGTGAATCGTTATCGAAATCGGCAAATAATGGTGCCCAACTCCAATCGGTAGACGAAGTTCCTGTGAGTCGTGAAATGTTAGAAAATTTTGGCACGTCATTTTCGCTAAATCCAGTATTGAGTTGCATACAATTGTGCATGTACTGATAGTGAAATCCGTATAAAACTGTTTCATAGAATAATCGCGGATTCATGCTTGCCATGTTTGCTTTTTGGCGGCGATTGCTGTCTGCATCCATGTCTGCTTGAAAGATATCTAAGAAACCATCGTTATTAATGTCGGCAATATCAACGCCCATTCCGTAAAATGCGGTTTGATTTGTGGCTTCCTTGATGACTTCTTTGAACGTTCCATCTTGATTGTTGATGTACATAAAATCGGGAATGCTGTAATCGTTAGAGACATAGATATCGAGCCAACCGTCATTGTTAATATCTGCGGCAGCGATACCGATAGAGAAACTATAGTTTTTTACGCCGGCTTCTTCCGACACATCGGTAAACGTTTCGCCATCGTTTCTGTAGAGTTTGTCAGATTCAATCGAATTGACATTCTCCATACGATTTTTATAAATCATGTTGGACGTAGATGGATGCGAGATTGGATAGTTAGCCAAATACATGTCTAAATCGCCATCATTATCATAATCGAAAAAAGTAGCTTGAATTGAGTTTCCTTCATCTGCAATACCGTATTTTTCGGCAGCTTCCGTAAAGGTGTTGTCTTTGTTGTTTAGGAACAGTTGATTTTTTTTGTTGCCATCTTTCCCTGCTACTGAACAGTAGATGTCTAAATATCCATCATTATTAATGTCAACCATTGTCGTTCCTGTGTACCAACGATTGTCACCTTGTGTGTTGCTTTTTGATGAAATGTCTTGAAAGGTTAAATCGCCTTTGTTTACGTAGAGTTTGTTTTCGACTTGATTTCCTGTGAAGAAAAGATCGGATAGTCCGTCGTTATTGATATCGCCTACGGAAATTCCGCCGCCCATATAAATGGACGTATAGTTGAAATAATTTAGCGAATCGGTTTCAACCAATTTATTATTGAAAGATACGTTTGTTCTTTGTGCTTTTAATTTTGTAAAAAGCTTTGCTGCAACAACCGTTTCGTTGTTGTTTTTTGCACAACTGTATATGAGAAG
>NZ_JBGCDL010000267.1:0-21533 GCF_045105435.1 Kordia sp.
TTCCGTAACTTTAGATCAACCAAAAAAACCTTAAATCATGAGCGAACTTAAAAAAGAAGACATCAAACAAGAAGTGTTCGATTTGTATGACGATTATGCGCATAGTAAAATTGGACGTCGTCAGTTTATGGAACGACTTTCCTTATATGCCGTAGGAAGTGTTACGGTTGGTGCTTTGTTAAGTTTTATGTCGCCTAATTACAGAACTACAGCGCAAGTTGCGAAAGATGATCCGAAGTTACAATCAGATTATATTATGTACAATTCTCCAAAAGGTGGCGGCGAGATAAAAGGCTTACTTTCCTTACCAAAAGACACAAAAACAAAAGTCCCTGGTGTGATTGTAGTCCATGAAAATAGAGGATTGAATCCGTATATTGAAGATGTTGGAAGACGTACAGCAATGGAAGGTTTTATAAGTTTGGCACCTGATGCATTGTCACCTTTAGGCGGTTATCCAGGAAATGATGATGATGGAAGAACGATGCAGAAAAAACGTGATCGAAATGAAATGTTAGAAGATTTTATTGCTGCGTTCGAATATTTAAAGAAACATCCAAACTGTAATGGAAAAGTAGGTGTTGTTGGTTTTTGTTTTGGCGGATGGATTTCGAATATGATGGCTGTGAAATTAGATGATTTGTATGCTGCAGTTCCTTTTTATGGCAGACAACCAAACGACGAAGATGCTGCCAAAGTAAAAGCGCCTTTGTTGTTACAATATGCAGATTTGGACAAACGTGTCAATGCAGGATGGGAAGCATACGAAAAAGTACTAAAAGCTAATAAAATTGATCATAAAGCACATTTTTATCCGAATGTAAACCATGGTTTTCACAACAATACAACACCGCGTTACGACAAAAAAGCGGCGACATTGGCTTGGACACGCACTATTGCATTTTTTAAAGAGAAGTTGGTGTAGCATATTTGAAAAGAATAAAAAAGTGGTGGAAGTTTTGGTAAAAATTGAAGAACAGTCAAAAATTAGCGTAAAAAAAAATTGCACATCTCTTAACGACTATTTAAAATTAAAAAAATGAATCTTTGGAAACTAAAATATAATACTACCAGAGTTAAACTCATTAAAACACTACAGTATTTAAAATATAGAATTAAGACTTTTTTAGGATTTAAAACAGTTGGTTTCGAAGAACCAATGAGTCTAGTTGCATTTAATATATTAAAAAAGCATGACCTCTCTAAGTTTACTATGTCAATTGCAAACTACCCGAAAAGTTTAGAAGCGTATGACCTTGAAAAAGAACATGCTACTGCTTTACGGATTAATGGAGAAGATTGTTTAACCATTCATCTTAGTCCAAAAGAAAAGCAAGTAAAATTAACTATTGGAAAAAATATACGCGGTTACATCAGTAATGAGTCTCAACTAGCCATTGAAAACAAAATGATGCAACATGTATCAAAAAATGAAATCCTTTCTGGATTAGAGATTGGCTTGAAAAAAATTAAACAATGTATTGTTGATTAAAGTTCTAAATAAGCTGCGATTCATATATTTGGTTTTTCATTCATCAAACTTTTAAACTCCCTTAAAACTTAGCATGCAAAAAGAAATTAATACCGAAAACTGTACATTTTATACAAAAAGAGCTATTGGAATTGCCACATTTATTGGCGGACCTATCGCTGCAGGCTACCTAGTGAGCGAAAACTACAAACAATTACAAGAAACACAGAAAGGAAACAATATCCTTATCATTTCAATTGCTGTTACCATTGCACTTTTTGTACTTATATTTTCAATTCCAGAAAACATCATAGCCAAAGTTCCAAATGTAATTTTGCCTGCAATCTATACTGGTATTATCGTTGTTTGGGCAGAGCAAGCTTTTGGAGGTATTTTTAAACAACATGAAGAAAACAACTATCCTTTTTATTCAATATGGCGCGCTGTAGCAGTTGGTATTGTGTCTTTATTAATTTTAGTGCTTAGTATTTTTGGATTCATCTATTTCTCAACAGATGTGAAAGCGGAGAATTTATATATCGCTAAAATGGAAAAGTTTCATACAAATGAAGACGAATTAATGATTGCGTATGTAAAAGCTCGAATGGACAGTGATTTTGGACTTATTCTTGCCTTGAATAAAGAAGTAATTCCAAAATGGAAAGAAAATATTGAAATTGTAAAGCAAGCAAGTACGATTGAAAACTTACCTGCAGATTTGATTGCGCACAACAAAAAAGTTTTGATTTACAGTGAATTGCGATTAAAATTATATGAGCTGACGAAAAAAGCGCTTAGTGAACATACCGATAAATACAATTTGCAGTTAACCATTTTAGACGAAGAAATTGCAAGACAAACGAAAGCCATAAATGAATAAAAAACAATGACCTTCCACGAAAGACTTGAAGACTACCTAAACTCCATTCTCAATTTTAATTGGAAAACCTTTAGCACACTTCCCTTTAGAGAACAGTTGAGCGATTGGAATTCGCTATTAGGTCAGTTTGATCGCTTGATTAGAGAAGAACACAAATTGAACGGTATTGACTTTCCTATAACGACTACGATGGTTCGGATATATTCAAAACATTTTGAAAAACTTCCTATAGAAAGTAGTTTGTATACTAAGATTAATAAACAGCTTATTTCCTCACGCTTGTATGATTTTATTTTGGATTTGGAGTTTGAAGAAGTACTGAAAAAATCAACAGCTGCTTGCGATTGTAAACTTCGACATGAATATCATAAAAAGCCTACTACAGAAAATTTAAAGGAAGTAAAAGTTTTGTTTGATGGCTACTATAATCATACACTATTTGAATGTACTAAATGTAATTTTCAATGGATTTCGTATGTGTCAGATGATTCTACAGGAGAAACTATTTATGAGAAGCATGAAGAGACAATTTAGTATGAAATCATTTCTAAATTATAAATAACTACCAAATTCATCACTATATTTGTTTAAGACACAAACACCTTGAACCAAAACACCACTCATATAAATTCACTAAATAAAAACGGCTTTGCAGTACTAGATAACATGTATCTTGATTCAGAGATTGCAAAGGTTATTGACTGTATTGAAAAAGCTACTGCTGAACAAGAACTAGCAGAAAGCTCCAAAAATTTATTCGCCATAAGACAAGTTATCACCAAAATTCCAGCGTTGAAACCGTTGGTATTTACAAAAAAACTTCACGAATTATTAGCTACTCTTTTTGATGCACCTTATTTTTTGACAAAAGCAATTTATTTTGATAAACCTAGTGAATCTAATTGGTTTGTAGCCTATCATCAAGATTTGAGTATTTCTGTAGATCGAAAAGAAGACGTTTCAAACTATAAGAATTGGACATTTAAAAAAGGGCAATTTGGCGTACAACCACCACTAACAATTTTAGAAAATATTGTTACGATACGCGTTCATTTAGACAAAACCGAAAAAGAAAATGGCGCATTAAAACTAATTCCAAATTCACATCTAAAAGGAATTTTCAGACCTGAAACAATTGATTGGAAAACCGAAACCGAACATATTTGTGAAGTTGAAAAAGGTGGCGTCATGTTAATGAAACCGTTAACGCTTCATGCATCTAACAGAACCACAAATCACAAACAAAGACGTGTATTACACTTAGAATTTAGTTCAAAACAACTTGCAAAATCAATGCATTGGTTAGAATATTGTGAGTTGTAATTGTTGAATTTCTTTAAAATTCAATATCTTACTGTCAACATTAAAACCAACACCATGAAATTTGTAACCACAATGCTATTTTGCTTGTTTATTACTTGCAATCTTCAAGCACAAAAAACAGGGAAACATGTTAAAACGGACAGCCATAATTTACGATGGTATTTAGATTACCAAAAAGCAAAAAAAGTAAGTGCTGAGCTAGAAAAACCAATGTTACTATTTTTTACAGGTTCCGATTGGTGTGGTGCTTGCATTGAATTAGAAAAGAATTATTTTTCTAAAAATGCCTTTATCAAATTGGCCGAAAAATTTGTTTTGGTAGAACTAGATTTTCCATCAAAAAAAGAATTGGTACGAGAAAAATATATTGACGATTATATGATGTTGTGAAAAAAACACAAAGAAAATTTATACCAACTTGATAAAAGCAGCTTTGGAAGCTATGATGTAACATTTTATTATAAACCTAGACTAAACTATTTATATATCAATTAAGCAGTAATTTATGCACTATAAAAACATATTCATCCTTTGCTTTTTACTTTTAAGTATCTCTTGTGTTACTGAAAAAAAAGAAACGTTTCCTGAAACAAATAGAGAATATACTAATACTATTTTTCCGAAACCTATTGGATTTATTAATGATTTTGAAGACATTTTTTCGGAAGCAGAAGAAACAAACTTACTTAACTTAGTAAAAGCGCATGAAGCGGAGACGACCAATCAAATTGCTTTGGTAACCATTGACGATTTAAAAACTTATGACAACATTCAAGAGTATTCTTTTGCGCTGGCAAATTATTGGGGCGTTGGATTAAAAGACAAAAATAATGGTGTTTTAATTACGATTAGTAAAAGAAATAGAATGCTTTGGATTCAGAATGGAGATGGTATTATTAGTGAATTAACCGACGCAGAAACAAAGTATATTGTTGATACACAAATAATTCCGTCATTTCAAAATAATGATTATTATACTGGAACACGTAAAGCTATTGAAGCTATTATTAAAGAGTTGACAAAGACTGATGACAAATAGACAGAATCATTAAATTCTAAGTTTTTGTTTAAAAATTCTAACTTTATATTGATAAAAATTAACAATATATAATTGAATTTCTTATCTTGCAAAGACCCAAATCGATCTCAATAGCCTATTATGAAATTCAAAAGCCTACTCTTTTGTTTGCTCATCACACTTTGTATTAGTTGTGAAGCAACTCACCAAGTGCACTCCAAATCATTTATTGGTAAACATGCAGCTAAGGCAAACTTCCCTATGCCTGTTGGACTTGTTAATGATTTTGACAATATTTTATCTGACGAACAAGAAGCTAAATTAATAGAGGTAATTAAGAGTTACAAAACCGAAACAAACCAAGAAATTGTGATTGTTACGTTGACTTCTATTCAAGATTATTCAGGATTGGCAGAGTATTCTTTAGATTTGGCAAATCATTGGGAAATTGGAGAAAGCGATCAAGAAAATGGTGTTTTAATTGCATTGTACATGAAAGATCGCCGTGTATGGATTCATAATGGAATTGGCGTATTACAACAACTTACCGATGAAGAAAGTTTAGAAATCATAAATAAAATTATTGTGCCAGAGTTTAAAAAAGATGACTTTTACAATGGTTTTCAAAAAGGCATCAAAGCTGTTATTGATGAATTAAGTTCTTACTAAATATTTGTAAATTACCAAAAGAACCATTTTAAAAGTTTTCAAGCGTTCATGCTAAACATCTATCCGTTTGCTGAAATTTTCAACTTTTAAGATGGTTTTATTTTTTGAAAGAACAATTAATGCTTCATCGTTTTGGCAACATTGTCTTCGTCTAAAATTTCGTTGGTTTCTGCTTGTACTTTTTTCAGAATTTCTTGTAAATCAGCTGTTGTATCAATTTCATCATCTGCAATCATATTCAACAATGCTTTATCTTGCGCACGTCCAATTTCCATCGCTTTACTATACGGAATATCTTCATTAAACGTTACCATTGAATATTTAGAAAAATACTGTGCTGGAAAGTTCTTTTCCAAGTCCATTTCCAGTTTTCGCTTATCTTTAAAAATCGGATTTGCTACATGATCGCGCATTTCATAATAATTATCAATGGCTAAATCAGCAATAGCATCTGTATCTTTTTTGCGTGCTTTTTCGTACACTTTAAAAACGGTTTCCCAATTGCCTTCATGTTTGTCTAAAATCTGGTTAAACACTACAACATCTTCAAAAGAAGCATTCATCCCTTGTCCATAAAACGGCACAATTGCATGCGCAGCATCGCCCATTAATAAGGTATTATTTTTATACGACCACGGCGAACATTTTACGGTTCCTAACGGCGCAGTTGGGTTTTCAAAGTATTCTTTGGTCAACTCCGGAATCAATGGAACTAAATCTGGAAATTGCGCTTCAAAAAATTCCTGTACACGCGCTTCCGTCGTTAAATTGTTGAAGTTGTATTCGCCTTCATCATACGATAAAAACAAGGTTACTGTAAAACTTCCATCCAAGTTTGGCAAAGCAATAATCATAAAATCGCCTCGTGGCCAAATATGCAATGCGTTTTTTTCTGTGCGAAATCCGCCTGCTGCCGTTGGAGGAATACTTAATTCTTTATATCCGTGACTGAGATAATTCTGCGAATAGCTAAATAAAAATTTACGCTCCAAGTAATAACTTTTTCGTAAAATTGAACCTGCACCATCTGTTCCGATAATAACATCGGCACTGACTTGCATTTCTTTTTTGGTTTCGTAACAATAGAACGTTGCTATATTTCCCTCAATATCAATTCCCGTACATTTTTTATTGAACGTTATATCAACCGCTTCATGTTCTTCTGCTTCTGTGAGTAAAAGTGCATTTAGATCGCCTCGCGAAATCGAATTGATATATTCGTCATCACGACCAGAATAATTAGACATGAACGTGTTGCTTTCAATATCGTGTACCAAACGTCCATGCATCGGAATACATAATGGCATCACTTTATCCGTAATTCCTACCATATTCATGGCTTTAATTCCTCTATCTGAAAATGCTAAATTGATCGATCTTCCCGCAGAAATATCTACTTTTCGTAAATCGGGACGACTTTCCATTACGGTAACTTTATAACCGCGTTGTCCTAAACGCAGTGCTAATAATGAACCGCACAATCCTGCGCCAACTATGAGTATATTTTCTTTCGTTTGCATGTTATAAGCATTTTTTAAGTTCGTCTACCATTTTGTAAACATCTTCAAAAGTATTGTATAATGGAACTGGCGCACAGCGAATTACATCTGGTTCGCGCCAATCGGAAATAATATGTTTATCCATCAATTTTTGATGTAATGATTTGTCAGCATTTTTCACTTGAATCGATAATTGACAACCTCTTTCAGCTGGATTTGAAGGTGTAATTATTTTAATGCGATCGGTTGCAACTTCATTAATTAAATATTCAAAATACGCTGTTAACTTTTCCGATTTCTCGCGCAAAGCGTCCATTCCAACCTCATCAAACATATCGAGCGAAGCTTTAATTGCTGCCATTGATAATATTGGCGGATTACTCAATTGCCAACTTTCAGCACCTGGAATTGGATTAAAGTCAAATCGCATATTAAAACGCGTTTCCTTATCATGTCCCCACCAACCTGCAAATCGGTTCAATTCTTTATTATGTGCATGTCTTTCATGAACGAACAAGCCTGCCAAACTTCCAGGCCCAGAATTCATGTATTTATATGTACACCAAGCGGCAAAATCTACGTTTGAATCGTGTAAATTCGGTTGAATATTTCCTGCGCCATGTGCCAAATCAATTCCGACCATGGCACCTTTTGCATGTCCGAGTTCAGCTATTTTTTTTATGTCTAAATATTGTCCTGTATAGTAATTTACGCCACCAATCATCAACAAGGCAATTTCGTCACCTTCAGCTTCCAACATCGCTTCTAAATCTTCTATACGAAGCAATTCTTCGCCTTCGCGTGGTTTCCACTCTAACAATCCTTCTTTTGGATCGAATCCATGAAATTTTAATTGCGATTCTACCGCATATCGATCTGATGGAAACGCATCACTTTCAATGACAATTTTATATTTGGTTTTTGTGGGTTGATAGAAAGAAACCATCAATAAGTGTAAATTCGTCGTCAATGTATTCATTATCACGACTTCTATTGGCTTTGCTCCTACTATTTTTGCCATGTTTTCGGTAAGAAACTCATGATAAGGCATCCAAGGGTTTTTAGCATCAAAATGACCTTCTACACCTAAGTTTGCCCAATCTTTTAGCTCTTGCTGAATGTATTCTTGAGTTACTTTTGGTTGCAATCCGAGTGAATTTCCACAGAAATATAACCATTCATTCCCGTTAGCATCTTTCGGAATGTGAAATTTTGTTCGGTAACTTTTCAGCGGATCTTTTGCGTCTTGTGCTTGCGCGAACGCCAATGTATTTTGAAACATATTGAATGCTATTTTTACCAAAAATACGTATTCCATTTTGGTAATAAAAAGATATCTATCATTTTGTAATTTACTTTTGCGGGATTATTTTTTAAATTGATATTTTTGTGCAAATTCAATTGTTATGCATTTTATTTCAGAAGCTTTAGATGAATATGTAGTTGCACATTCTGAGAACGAACCCGATTTGTTGAAAGCCTTAACGCGCGAAACCTACCAAAAGGTATTGCAACCGCGTATGTTGAGCGGACATTATCAGGGAAGAGTGCTGAGTATGTTGTCAAAAATAATAGCGCCAAAAACTATTTTAGAGATCGGAACGTACACAGGTTATTCCGCTTTGTGCTTGGCGGAAGGAATGCAGAAAGATGGCGCTTTACACACCATTGATATCAACGAAGAGTTGCACGATTTTCAACGCAAGTATTTTGATGCTTCTCCGTATGGAGATCAAATGCATCAGTATACGGGAGATGCTTTGGAGATTATTCCAACTTTAGATACAAAATTCGATTTGGTTTTTATTGATGCTGACAAACCTAATTATCCAGCGTATTTTCATGCGATTATTAAAAAGATGCATCCGAAAGGTGTCATTTTATCTGACAATGTTTTATGGAGCGGAAAAGTGATTGAACCAGTTCATGACAGAGATATTTCCACAAGAGCTTTGCTAAAATATAATTCACTTTTAAAAAAAGATCCACGCGTAGAAACCGTTTTATTACCTATTAGAGATGGATTGACGATTAGTCGAGTGTTGTAGTTGATTGTCGGTTGTCGGTTAAGTTATTTACTTCCAGCTTTTTTTCAAGGGTTAAACTGTTAAGCTTATAAACTTCTTTGTTACCTGTTGTTTGTTGATTCTTTAATTCGTTGATTTGTTTTCTACATTTAGTTTCAAACCTTAAACTCATAAATTTCAAAACGTCTTTTTCGAGTGATTTTCGGAGAAAATTGTATCGAGAAATACTACGATACAATAAGCTATTTGAATTCAAAGTATTTCTCGATACAATTTTTCATTTCGCTTTGCTCAATTTAAAATCGAAAAGACGTATTGATTATATAACATCATTACGAGAAAATCCATCTACCTAAAAATACCTCATCAATAAAAGAAAGAGAACTCTTCCTACGACGAGTCTATTTCAATGATTTATATACAAACTAAAGTGTTGTCTTTGTAAAAATGCGAGATCCCGATTTTCATCGGTATTAGAAAGACTTCTCAAAATTGAGTTTCACAAAAATTAAAAAAACTCTCGCCATTACGACGAGAGTTTCTCCCTATTTACTAAACTAAATATGCCAACTGTTCTATTGAACTGCTTGCAATGCGTCTATATTTCCATATCCATACTGAGAGTTTTTGTTTGGATAGAAATCTGCAGATTGTTTCAATCTGTTTAATACTTGCGTTTTTGACCAGCTTGGATGTCTTGACCATACTAAAGCCGCAATTCCTGCTGTTGTTGCCGTTGCTACTGACGAACCACCTACATAATCGGTTTGGTTGTTATAGTAACTTAATACTGGCGTTGTTCTACTTCCGTTACCATCACGTTGCATTACCACGGTGAAATCAATTTTGCTTCCTTTGTGGCAAATATCGCATTCTTCATAGAAGTTTGCATCAGTTACTCCTGTTACGGCAACTGTTTCACTCATTGATGCTGGAAATATAACTCCTACAAAGTTAGTAAAACTTGTTGAAGTTCCACCCGCTGCGAAGATTAATTTTCCTCTATTATTTGCATATCGCACCGCATCCTTGATTCTACCTACAGAAAAGATGTGTCCAATAGACATAGAAATGATCTTTACATCGCTTCTATTTCCTAATGCCGTTAATGCATTAGCCACACCTCTTTGCTCGTGATAACCGTTTAAAAGTACATTTTTTGTTCCACGATAGCTAATTAAATTTGCATTATATGCAACTCCAACTGGCATACCATTGTTATTTCGTGGTGCAGTAGCTACAGCTGTCATGCTTGTTCCGTGCCCGCAACGATCATTTGGCCCATCAGTTCTTCTTGACCAAGGCCATACTGAATCTACATACGTACCATATTTTTGAACGTATCTTCCTGAAGAATATCCATCGTTAAAGTTTCCATTCATTAGGGAGTTGTTTGGTGTTAAACCAGTGTCAATTACACCAATTCCAACACCAGCTCCAGTACTATAATTCCAAGCCGACACAATGTTATTCTCATAAAATGTCCAAGGTACTTTTGCTCCTGGCGCTACCGTTGTATAATCTGCTGGGTTTAGCGTTGCTGATTCATATCCGCAACCAGCTCCGGATTTTGCAGTTACTTCATGGTCTAAGTATCTGTAACCTGCTGGTTCAATGTAGCGGATTCCTTTTTGAGCTAATAAATCTTGTACAGTAGCCAAGTCTTCAATTTTTACATCGATGATATTGAGTTTGTCATCTTCTTCAATTAAGAAATCTTTTACTTTCTTTTGTCCATTGCTTTCTACTGCGGCAATTCGTTGAATGAGTCGGTTTTTTATTCCTTCTGCATTCGAAGTTTCTTTGTTGAAATCATTTTCATCATCTCCATATCCAATGGTTAAAATTTGATCTCCATGAACGGTAGCACTCCATATTGTATGTGCGTCCATGTTTGTCCATTCAAACAGTTCACGATTAGAAATGGTTTCGTTGATTTTCGCGTTAATTTGAGTTGGTGTAAGTGGCGTACGTTGTACTAAAACAACATTGCTTTCTTCTTCTATGGTATCGATTGGTGCATCGTTAGAACAAGAAATTACGCCGAAAGCAGCTATAAACACAGCTAGTTTCAGGTTAAGATTTTTCATGCTTTATTGTTGATTGGTTAAAATTTTAACGAATATATTAATAAATTCGTAATTTTACTATGCGTGCATTGCAAATTCGATGAAATGCAACTCCAATCATAATTCCTACAATAATTCCCATGATGATATCAGATGGATAGTGTACACCAAAATACAGTCGACTATATATGAAGAGTACTGGCCATATATATAGTAGTCGAATCCAATTAAAAACATTTTTTAGCATTAAAACTAAGAAAGTAGTAAATGCCACTGAAACAGTTGCATGCCCTGAGAAGAAACTATAGTTTTCTGGCTGTATGATGATGTTAATAAATGGCGCTACGGTAGGATCGTTACAAGGTCGCATACGCTCTACACCTATTTTTACAAGCTCTACAATGAGTAATGAAGATACTAAGATTAATATTCCGAATCCAATAATATATCGAGCTTTATCTAAAGAGAATTTCTTGTAGATTTTATAAAATATAAAGAGTAATAATGGAATCCAATAGACGAAACTTGTTATAAAAAGCCAAAAGGCTTCAAACTTCATATCGCCTAAATTATTTAAGTAGATGAGTAATTCTTTATCGTATGTAAGTAATCCATCGAGCATTAGAATTGCCTTTTGATAGGTCCAGACATGTCTTCGATATCTTCTTTTACTTTGTTTATTTCATTTTGAACATCGCTTGCAATGTCTGTATCTATTGCGTTATCTTCTGCACTTTTTTGAATTTCATGTTTTATTTCGTTGGTTGCATCTTTTAGTTGACGCATTCCTTTTCCTAAACCGCGCGCAATTTCAGGAATTTTATCCGCACCAAACACCATAACTACAATCAGCATGATTACAAATATTTCTCCACCACTAATAAATAATGTCATATTTTGTTCAATTATTATACAAATATAATCAAGTAAATAGTATGATATAAAAAAACCAGCAATTAAGCTGGTTTTTTTAGTTTTTTATTTTGCAATAGTAGTTATTGCTTTACTTTGTCTTCTTTAAATTTATTGAAGTCTGATTGTCCATTTTCGTTTGGCCATACATTGTTTGTAACATCAATGTCAGCAGTTTCAAGTTTTGGATCTAATTGTAAGTTTTTGATTTTTTTGTCTGATGCAATTACAATTTTTGCACGCGCATCATTTTTTCTCCAAATTTGAACAGGATATTTCATCATTTCTGTCGTTCCATCTTCATACGTACATTCAACAATAATTGGCATTACTAAACCACCTGGCTTGTTGAAAGCTACTTCATAAAAATATTTTGGATCGTCCATTGCAGCTCTTTCTTCCGAAGAGAAGTTATCCATTAAATATTCTTTAAGCGTTTCGTCATTCTTAATAACCGATTTCCCTTCGTTTTCTTTTACATAACTATCGTCATCTTCTGGCACAAAATATACAAAAGTTCCTCTTCCAGTTTTACGCGTTCCTACTTGGTATTTTTTTACGCTTTCAATTCCGATATCTACAAAGTCAGTTGTGTAAAACCATCCTCTCCAAAACCAATCTAAATCAATTCCTGAAGCATCTTCCATTGTTCTAAAAAAGTCTTCTGGAGTTGGGTGTTTAAACATCCAACGTTGTGCATAGGTTTTAAATGCGTGATCAAATGCTTCATGTCCCATTATTGTTTCACGAAGAATGTTTAATCCAGTTGCAGGCTTTCCATAAGCATTTGGACCTAATTGGAATACGTTTTCTGGGTTTGACATTATTGGCGATAAACGATCTTGTCCACCTTTCATGTAAGGAACAATTTTAGAAGCTTCACCTCTACGCGAAGGATATTTTCCTCCTGTTGACGATACCGATTCTGGATGCGCCTTTGCAAAGTCTTGCTCTGCTAAGTATTGCATAAAAGTATCTAAACCTTCGTCCATCCATCCCCATTGACGCTCATCTGAGTTTACAATCATTGGGAAAAAGTTGTGTCCTACTTCGTGAATAATTACACTGATCATTCCAAATTTTGTGCGTTCTGAATACGTTCCATCTTCACTTGGACGTCCGTAATTCCAGCAAATCATAGGATATTCCATTCCTTGATTTTTAGCATGTACAGAGATTGCTTTGTGATATGGATAACCGAATGTGTGATTTGAATATGTTTTTAAAGTACTTACTACTGCTTTAGTTGAGTATTCTTCCCAAAGTGGATTTCCTTCTTTCGGATACATTGAAACTGCCATTACCTTTTTACCATTAATGTTTACAGCTTGCATGTCCCAGATAAATTTACGTGACGATGCAAAAGCAAAATCTCGTACATTTTCAGCGTTAAATTTCCATGTTTTCTTTTTGTTTGAAAAGTCTTTTTCAGCAGCTTCTGCTTCTTCTTGTGTTACAATAATTACAGGCTTATCATAAGATTTTGAAGCACGTTCGTAACGCTTCATCATTTCTTTTGAGTATACGTTTTTTCTATTTTGCAGCTCTCCTGTTGCATCTAAAACGTGATCAGCAGGTACTGTAATATTTACTTCGTAGTTTCCAAATGGCAATGCAAATTCACCATTCCCCCAAAATTGATAGTTTTGCCATCCTTCTACATCATTGTAGACAGCCATACGAGGAAAGAATTGTGCAATTACATACGCACGGTTTCCATCTTTTGAGAAAAATTCGTATCCAGAGCGACCTCTTTTTGTAACGTGATTGTTAATATTGTACCACCATTTGATAGAGAAAGATACTTTGTCTCCCGACTCTAATGCTTGTGGTAAATCAATACGCATCATCGTTTGATTGATGGTAAAGTTCATTGGTTTTCCTTTGGCATTTTTCACATAATCGATATTGAATCCACCATCAAAAGGATCGGCAACATAACTATTTATAAATGTAGATGTACGTTGCAAACGTGGAACACGTCCTCCATTTTTAAGTTTTGCTTGTGAGTTCTTGGCACGTACATTTTGATCTAATTGTACCCAAAGGTATTCTAAATCGTCTGGAGAGTTGTTTGTATACGTAATTGTTTCTACTCCGTATAACTTTTGATTTTTATCATCCAACTCAATGTCCATTTCATAATCGGCTTGTTGTTGGTAATATGCTTTTCCAGGAGCTCCGGAAGCTGTTCTGTACATATTTGGAGTTGAGAACTCTTGATAGAGTTGTCGAAACTTATTATTATTAATATGTCCCTGTGGCTTTTTGTCTTTTGTAGTTTCTTGTGCTATGACAAGATTTGCTCCCATAAATAGGAAAGCAAGAATGTAAAGATGTATACGTTTCATTAGGTTTGTAAAATAGGTTTGTGTTTTTCAGACACTAAAAGTAACCATTTTGAAAATTTTTTGTTAAAATTTTAACAAACCTTTATCGTTTTCTTTCACTAATAATAAGCTTTTGCGTGTATTGTTGACTTTTGCGTGTACTAAATTCTGCTGATCGTCCTCTATTTCATACAAAACTCTGTTTTCTATTTCTAGGGAATTTACTATGTCAACCGCTTCAATCTCTAAATAACATACAGCAACATCCTCTTCATATTTTTTTCCAAGAAAGTTAAATGACCTTAATCCGCCATTTACCCAAATCTTTATTTTTTTAGTAAGATACTTTTGCATCATTCCCTCTACTACTTTTGTTTCTTTTTCAGTAGTCAACTCTTCTTTAAGATCGTAACGTTCATTTAAAACATGCTGAAAATCATCAATAAAAATTCGAGTTGTAATTTGTAATGTTTTTTCAGATGTGTTGTGTTCAATATTCATAACACTTACATAAAATTTATGTGCGCTTGTAAATGCCAATAGCGGAATGGCTATACATAGAAGAATTATTTTTTGAATTTTCATAAATGTATACGACGTTTATAGTATTGCGACAAAGATATCCAAAAAGCATTCCAATTTAGAAATTTAAAGCTGTATCTGCTGTTTTAATTTTTTGTTTTGATCGTTTCCAGATATTCCTTGCTTTCTTTTACCATAAAATCAATCATTAAGAATTCATTTTTAGTAAGAAAAATATCTTCAGGCGGCATTTGATCATCACAATGATATAAGAAAGCACTGATTTGATCTTTTGGAATTCCTAAGTTTTCCGTGAAAAATTCATCTTTGTAGCGATAACGAATTTCGTTAAAACTAGTACGTTCATAAATAGGTTTTGCTTTTTCCCTTCTCCCTTTTTTCTTTTTGAAAATAGCATTCGCAAGCATTCCAACCAATCCAAGAATGTTTGCTCCTTGAAAATTTGTTTGCCCTAACGCTTCATTTTTCACTTCCGAATATCGGTCATCTGCAAATTGATAGTCTTTGTATTTTGTAATTTGTTTTTCTTGAAAGTCTAAAAATTTATCTTGATTTTCAGGACTAATCACCACTTCATCCAACGCTTCTATTTTTTCTTTCACCTCAACAACTAATCGATTATTATTGATAATTTTGTCTGTAATTACGATTTCTTGAATTGTATACTGAACAGAAGAAAAAATTAAAATGTCATCCTTTTTTACACGAATTTCAAACTCTCCTTTATTGTTTGTTACTGCGCCTTTACTTGTCGTATTATTTACAATATTAACACCTACTACTTTAACATTTCTGTAAATAACAGCACCACGTAAAATTTTACGTTCCGCATCTTGTGCAAACAGTAAAGTGGTAATAAAGAGAGAAAATAGAAGTAATTTTAGTTTCATATTGATGGTATTGTTGGTTAAATTGGTGTTGTTTTATTTTAAATATAAAGAACTTAATTTTTGTCCTTAAAAAAATGCCAACGGACATTAAACTTTTGTTAAAACCTTTTAATGATTACTTTTACAATTTAGTGTCCATTTTAGTTTTATAACTTATGAAAAACATCATAGCAGCTAGTACTTCCACAGTTCACGGAAGCGGTCCTTTAGGATATATCCTTGACGAACTTTCTTCGTTTTATAAAGATACGGAAGAAATTTTATTTATTCCCTATGCACGTCCTGGCGGAATTACACACGATGCATATACAAGCGCCGTTCAAAAAGCTTTTACCAACATAGGTAAAACATTGCGTGGCATTCATGAGTTTGAAAATCCTGTGGAAGCTATTACAAAAGCAAAAGGAATTTTTACTGGCGGCGGAAATACTTTTTTATTGGTTTCTCAATTATACAAGCAGGAAGTAATGCAACCGTTACGAGAAGCTATTTTTGATGGAACACCCTATTTAGGTACAAGCGCAGGAAGTAATATTTGCGGACTTACGATGCAAACGACAAATGATATGCCAATTATATATCCGCCAAGTTTTAAAACGCTAGGTGTAATTCCTTTTAACATCAATCCACATTATTTAGACCCAATTGAAGGCAGTACGCACATGGGCGAAACGCGCGAAACACGAATTAAAGAGTTTCATAAATTTAATACGCTTCCTGTGGTAGGAATTAGAGAAGGAAGTTGGGTTCGTGTCAAAGGCGATAAAGTTACGCTTGAAGGTACACACAGCGCACGAATTTTTGAACAAGGCAACACACCTTACGAACTAGAAACTGGTTCTGAAATTATATTTTCATAAAAAAAAGCGATTGCTTGAGCTAACTCAACAACCGCTTTCGTTTTTACTACCTTTCTTCTTCAATACATCTTGGAAACTTCGTATGATCTGGGTCACAATGATCATAATGTGTTCCTTGTGCTCTTCCTCCATTTACTGTTGATAAATCGTAAATTGAAACTTTTGTAAAGTTTAACTTCTGTTTGAATTGTCTTTTTTTCATTTCATTTTTAATTTAAAGTTTATACCCTAAAACTAAAGATAGTTTCGAAATCTATTTACGGTTTTACCATAAAAAAAGCCGATTCATTTCTGAATCGGCTTTTGAAGAGCGAAAGACCGGGTTCGAACCGGCGACATTCAGCTTGGAAGGCTGACGCTCTACCAACTGAGCTACTTTCGCATTGCGGGTGCAAATATAGAAAAATAGAAACACCTTTTCCAAATAATTCTTTAGATTTTTTTCAAAAAATGATAGCCGCGCGCCACAAATCCCTGATTATAATAGAACTTATGCGATGGGAAATTTTCCACATACGTGTTTAATTCAATAGCCGTCACTCCTTTTTCTTTCCCATATGCTTCAATCCATTGGAATAATTGTGCACCAATTCCTTTGCTTTGGTAATTTCCTTCAATATATACATGATCTGGCTCAAAACTTTTTCCGCAGTAATGGCGCGTCATACTCCACAAGCCAAAACAACCAATTATTTGCTCGTGATCATAAATAGCGAATGCTTCATAATTTTGAGACAACATTTCTTCAAATCGCTCCGCTAACAAATCCATCGGAACTTTTTGATGATTCATAATATCAAGATACGGCAAAATGATCTTAGCTTCTTCCCTATCAAGTAACTTAAACGTAATTTGCATGTTGTAAATTTTTATTCAAAAATAATTTATTTCGATCAAAAGCAACTCCCAAATTAGTTATACTTTTGATGGATTGTATATATTTTGTGAATATGGAAACTTCCAAATCTAGCATTAAAGAAATTACCGCAACAACTGCTTTTAAAGTACGTCATCCTGTATTGCGCGAAGGAAAACCAATAGATTCTTGTCAATTTACAGGAGACGATTTTCCAACTACGTTTCATTTAGGCTATTACATACATGACGAATTGGTTGGCGTAGTCACTTTAATGAAAAATTCATATAAAGAGTTAGATCACAAAAACGCGTATCAGTTGCGCGGCATGGCCGTTTTAACAAATTTTCAAAAACGCGGTATTGGTGATGCATTGGTAAAAAAAGCGGAAGAAATGATTCTCGCTCGTGGCGGAACGTTTATTTGGATGAACGCACGCGAAATTGCCGTACGATTCTACGAAAAATTAGGATATACAAAGCATGACGTTCCGTTTACCATTCCGAAAATTGGACTACATTTTGTTATGATTAAGACATTGTAGATTGAAAATTATTGTTTTATTTTAAATCCCTTAAAACGTATTGAACAAAAAATAGGCACTAACTTGCAAAAAAAATACCACTCAATCAGCTAACGAAAATACAAGGACTTCAAAAATTTACTATCTTTCGTTTGATAAATTATTAAAATCACTTCAACTTGAATAGAAAAAACTTCACAAAGCTATTAGGATTGGGCGCTGTTGCCTTGCACAGTTTTCCAAGTATGGCATTCAATAAGAAAAATACAAATCCTTTAGAATTGATTGGAAAAGGAAATCCGACTGTTTTTGGAAAAGGATTTTCTTTACGAAAAGAAGCATACGACGCTTTTGTAAAAATGCGCGCAGCGGCTGCAAAAGAAGGTATTGACATTCATGTTGTATCCAGTTATCGCAATTATGCGCATCAAAATAGAATTTGGGAACGCAAGTACAAACGCTTTACCAAACAAGGATTATCTCCTATAAAAGCAATTAAAAAAATCATTACCTATTCTACGATTCCTGGAACTTCCAGACATCATTGGGCAACCGATATTGATATTATTGATAAGAATACAAAATATAGCGGCGATGTGTTGGTTCCAAGAAAGTTTCATGGTGACGGTCCATTTTGTAAACTTCGCGAATGGCTAGAAAAAAATGCAAACACCTATGGTTTTTATATTGTATATACCGATCGTGCCAACAGAAAAGGTTTTAAATACGAACCTTGGCATTACAGTTATGCGCCACTTTCAAAACCAATGTTGAAGGAATACCGAAAATTGAACGTAAAAGAAATGCTCCAAGCAGAAAAACTAATGGGAAGCGAGCATTTTAACGAAGCGTTTATCAATTCATATATTAAAGAAAATATTCTAGATATCAATCCAGAATTACTATCATAAGGTTTGTATTTTAGAGAACATCATATTTAACATATCATGAGAGGAAATAATGTAAAAATTAGATTGTTGATCGGACTTGCCATTGTCGCATTTGCTTTTTTTAAGAAATGTACAAACCGTGAAACAAACCAATATACAGGACGTACGCAAACCATCAATATGAGTATTGAGAAAGAGATTGCTATCGGTTTTCAAAATCGAAATGCCATGGCAAATGAATATGGCGGATTGTATCCTGATCCTGGCGCACAAGCACGTGTAGATATGATTGGCGCAAAATTAGTAAACATGAGTATGGCAAAAGAATCTGGTTACCAATTTGAATTTCATTTGCTTGCCGATAATCGATCAATTAACGCATTTGCCTTGCCTGGCGGACAAATTTTTATCACCAATGCTTTGTATAGTAAATTGGACGATGCACAATTGGCTGGCGTATTAGGACATGAAATTGGACACGTGTTAGGACGACATTCCGCAGAACGAATTGCAGAATCAGACTTTTGGCAAACCGTTACCGCAGGCGCTTCAGTTGGTGCTGATATGGGAAATTTAGTTGGTAGTATGGGACAGAATAAGTTACTTAAAAATGGGCGTAACGATGAAATAGAAAGTGATAAACTTGGCGTAGAATTGATGATGTACTCTGGTTACAATCCAGAAGCAATGATTGAAGTTATGCAAATTTTAAAAGCGGCAGCAGGTCCAAATAGAGTTCCTGAGTTTCAAAGTACACATCCCGATCCAGATAATAGAATTGAGAAAATTAAGGAAGTGATTGATTCTTATAGGTAATCCGTTAGATCGCGCTATGCGCTGTTAGAGGTTGTTGGGTATTAGGTATTAGGTATTAGGAAAATACTTTTACATTTAATATTTAGCGTTTTAAATTTCGTCAATTCGTTTTTTGTCAATTCATAAATTCGAAGTTTCAGACTATACTTTGATAACAATTCAACATTTAGCATTTAAAATATATAACTTCAAAAAACGATGGTAAAACAGTAACTACAGGTTTATTTTTCTTTTTATATTTCTCATTAGTAAACTTTTAATTAGAAAACCATGAAAAAAAAGAGAAACCAATTGTGTTTAAACAAGAAACAAGTGAGCAAACTGAATCAATCAGTAATTAATGGAGGAAGACCTGGACCTTCTAGACAATGTCCTGTAGAAACCATTAATATTACTAGATGTTACGGAGCCAATCAGTGTCAAAAATGGCCAGTTTAAAATTGATGTTATTGCAAAAAACAAAAGCCGTTTCTGTACAGAAACGGCTTTCTTATTTAGGTAATCTTGCAATTATTTTGAAGCGCTCTCTAACACTTTTTTAGCTTTCAATGCTTTAGAGATTTTTGCATAATCTATAGCAGTACGCCCACTATTGTCTTTTGCATCAACTTTCGCACCATTTTCTAATAATAAATTAATAATATCAACTCTGTTGTAACGAGCCGCATACATTAATGGTGTTTTTCCGTTGGAAGTTTTGTTTACATTTTCTCCAAATTGAATCATTTTTTTTACCGTATCAAAGTCACCTTTTGCAATAGCAATGCAAAAAGAATTTACTTTTACAATGCTGGTTACTGTTACTTTGTTTGTGGTTACTGTTGCTGATTCGTCATTTGTTTCAGTTGCGTTAGCCGTAGTGAATGAAGCTCCTACTATAAGAGCGATCATAAAGATTGTTTTTTTCATAATGTTTGTTGTTTTTTTTAATTGATGAATATTGATTTGTGTAATTTGATTATGCTAAAGAGACGACAGCAATCAGAAATTGTTGCAACAAATTTTTAATTATAACACTTCCTTAACTTTTTGCTGTAAAATCTGTTAAGGCGTTCTTAAAGAATAGAATTATGTTAAGAATTTGTATGGTTTTTTTAAGAGTTTCTTAATAGCTATTCTTTGATGCTTTTACAGAAAAGGCAGTCTTTTTTTGTGAATTTGATAAACCTTTGCGAAAAAGCCGCGTTTTTTGAGTTTGTGTTGTGTTATGTAATCAAATACACTTATTTTTATTTTTTAAAAAATTATCTCGCATGAATAAGAAAGTCATTTTAATGATTTTAGATGGATGGGGAAAATCGCCAAATCCGAAAGTTTCTGCCATTGCAAACGCAAATGTGCCATTTATCAATAGCTTATATACAAAATATCCAAACGCCAATTTATTGACTGACGGAATGAATGTCGGTTTGCCCGAAGGACAAATGGGAAATAGTGAAGTTGGACACATGAATTTAGGCGCAGGCCGCATTGTGTATCAAGATTTGGCTAAAATTAACTTAGCCATACAAAATGATACCCTAAAAGAAGAAGCTGTACTGAAAGAAGCATTACAACATGCAAAAGACCATCATAAAAAAGTTCATTTTTTAGGATTGGTTTCTGATGGTGGCGTACATTCACACATTAATCATTTGGAAGGTTTAGTCAATCTGGCAAGCAGTTATTCACTTGACAATGTATTTGTTCACGCCTTTACAGATGGTAGAGATGTTGATCCAAAATCTGGTAAGAATTTCATAGCGCGCACGGAAACGTTCTGCCGAAAGGCAAATGCAAAACTAGCAACAATTACAGGTCGCTATTATGCAATGGACCGAGATAAACGTTGGGAACGCGTACAATTAGCATACAATGCATTGGTGCATGGAAAAGGAACATTGAGTTCAAATGCGACACAAAGTATTCAAGAAAGTTATGATGCAGGTGTTACGGACGAATTCATTCAGCCAATTGT
>NZ_JBGCDL010000268.1:0-9816 GCF_045105435.1 Kordia sp.
CTGTGTTTAATGTTGCTTTAAGTAATTCTAAAATACTATCTGGTGGATATAATAGTGCTGGCTTTCAGTGGGAAGGTGGCACGAATACGAAAGATGTTTTAATTTCTTATAGATATGTAACGCAAAGCTTTTTTGAAACCACAGGTATAGAAATTATTGAGGGCCGTGGTTTTAGTAAAAACAGCGACGCTGACAGTAGTGCTACATTGATTTCCAAATCGCTGGCAAAAATGATGGGTACTGACAGTGCAATAGGTAAGAGGATTACACAAGGGAATAATTTTAATAATGAGGTTATCGGTGTTGTTGAAGATTACCTCTATGGTGATATGTTTGGTACTAGCGATCCAGTATTGTTTTTTAATTACCCAAATAATACACAATTTATGTATATAAAGATTAAAAAAAATAGTGCTGTAAACCAAGCTTTGGCAGCTATTGAAATGGTCTTGAAAAAGCACTTACCAGCATATCCATTTGATTACGAATTTGTGGATGAAGCTTTTGATGCCAAATTTAAAAACGAACAGTTTATAGGCCAATTATCTCAAGTATTTGGCATATTAGCAATTCTTATTTCGTGTCTTGGTCTATTTGGTTTGACAGCCTACACAGCAGAACAAAGACGCAAAGAAATCGGTGTTCGTAAAGTTTTAGGTGCAAGTGTATCAGATATCGTAAAACTACTATCAAAAGATTTCTTAAAGTTAGTCATTATCTCAATTGTCATAGCAATTCCGATCGCATGGTATTTTATGAACAATTGGCTTCAGGGTTACACATATCGAATAGAAATTAGCTGGTGGGTTTTTGCAATAGCTGGTTTTAGTGCAATAGTAATAGCTATGCTAACAGTCAGTTTTCAAGCCATTAAGGCTGCAATTTCAAATCCTGTAAATTCTTTACGATCGGAATAGCGTATGTAATTATTAAAGCTTTTAAAGTTTCAAATACAAATAAAAATCTAAAATCAATCAAAAATGAAAAAAATAATTATTCTCATAGTTTTAATTCAACTATCGTACAATGGATTTTCACAAACTTGTGACTGTTCTTCAAACCTAAAATGGCTCACTGAAACATTTGAAAAAAATGATGCAGGCTTTCAATATGTTATCGACATAAAAGGAGAAAATGCTTATGCAGCACATAATACACTTTATACGGAAAAAGCATCCAAAATAACAGACTTGAATGAATGTCATACATTACTAAATAACTGGACAGCATTTTTTAGAGAAGGTCATATCAATGTTCAGCTACTAGTTAAAAGTCAGAATGCAATTGAGCAAACTGGACCATCGGAAAAAGAGATAATAGAGAAATATAAAAATACTGAACAATTTAAAATAGAGAAACAAGAATTTGACAACTATATAAATAATCTTGGGGAAAATCCAGGTTTTGAAGGTGTTTGGACTTATTCTAACGCATATACCATTGGAATAGTTAAAGACGATAAAAATCCAAAGAGAGAATATGTTGGATTTATAGTCAATTCTACAAGCCCTTATTGGCAGAAAAATCAAGTCAAACTTGAAATTTTCAAAACAAATGAAGGCAAATATAGTATGAAGTATTATATGAGAGACCATTCAGTACGAGATTTTGAAATAGTTGAATTATGGGGCAAAACTTATATACGTGCGGGTTCAGGCGCTATTCTTCTCAAAAGGGCTTTACCTCAACAAAAACCTGATGAAAATATTGAACGATATTATAGCTTAATGTATGCCAAGAAACCTTCAATTGAAAAAGTATCTGATAATACCGTGCTATTGAAAGTTCCATCATTTAATTATTCCAACAAAAAGTATATTGATAGTTTATTAAACAGCAATGATAATTTGATAAAGAGTACCGAGAATCTCATTATAGATGTAAGATATAATGGTGGTGGCGCCGATACTAGTTATGAAAAAATAATCCCTTATGTATACACAAACCCGATAAGGAAAGTCGGTGCAGCACTTTTATCAACAGAATTAAACAACAAACGAATGGTTGATTATATGAATGATCCAGACTGGTCAGATGATGATAAAAAATGGGCAAAAGAAAGTTTGCAAAAATTAAACAAGCATATTGGAGAATTTGTGAATTTGAATGAAAGTATTGTACGTATTGATACGCTTAAAAATGTCTATGCAAATCCAAAGAATGTAGCAATTTTGATAAATAGATTTTGTGGGAGTACCACAGAACAATTTTTATTAGAAGCAAAACAAAGTAAAAAAGTAAAACTTGTTGGAACCACTACAGCAGGTGTATTAGATATTTCAAATATGTACAATGTGAGTTCACCATCAAAAGAATTCAAATTGTGGTATGGCTTGTCAAAAAGTTACAGAATTCCTGAAATGACAATTGACGGAAAAGGAATACTACCTGATTATTATTTTGATAAAACCATTAAACCCTATGAATGGATTGATAAAACAATAGAAATACTAAATTATAAATAGCCAGTTACCAACAAAGATAACTGTTACACAACCCAATAATTTCAAAAAAAAGCAAGGCATTCTTAGCACTTTTAAGCGTGTCTTTCTTTTGATTTTCGTTACAGAGTTCTAAAATTAACTCCGCTTACAATCAAGATAAACTCATTATATAGCTGCTTTATTTCTGAAAAATTGAAGCTGAGCGACTTTGCCGTTTCTTTTTCATATAAAGACCTTTCTTGCTATGGACTCTTGTAGTGTTTCGTTCATATACCTCAAATCTAACTCAGAAGATAAATGACGATAAAAGTTCTCTTTTGGAATACGATTACTTAATTAAAAATTGTGGAATAACTTTTCTTGATAGATTTTCTTGCCTTGCATTATTCAAGACACGAAATTTATCAATATATTACACATGTGCAACAAGCACAACGTGTATAAAAAATAGCAGTAAAGAGCTTAACTTAAAGTTTGTTTCTTATCTACTATCTTTATTTTAAAACCGAAAATTAGGATATATAAACCTCCTACTTTACATATATTAAACCGATAAATTATGATTGAAAACTTACCGAATTGGATTAATTGGTTGTTCTTATTAACTGGTGTTTTAACAATTGGAATTTTTCATTACGCAAACGGAAAACCGAATAAATTAACCTATCTGATAATAATCTGGAGTTTAATTCAATCAATTTTGGCATTTACGGGATTTTATGAAAAAACGGATTCAATTCCACCAAGATTTTTGATTGTATTAATTCCTGTTTTTATAACTATAATTTATGGACTTACGAAAAGACCTTTGAATTACATAATTGAAAATAAAAACACGAAAATAAGTACGTTTATACATACAATCAGATTCCCAGTCGAAATTGTTCTTTTATATTTATACATAAACAATATGATGCCTGAATTAATGACATTTGAGGGGAGAAACTTTGATATCTTGGCAGGAATTTCAGCACCTATAATTGGACTATTATTCTTAAAAAAAATTGTTGGACGAAATGCTTTAATTATTTGGAACATTATTGGTCTATTCTTAATTCTGTTTGTATTTGTAAATGGAATTTTATCGAGCGAATTACCAATTCAAATATTCGGATTTGAACAGCCAACCAAAGCACCAAAGTATTTTCCATTCATTTTATTGCCTGCGACAATAGTTCCGATTATAATATATTCACATATTACTGATATTATAAAATTGTGGAATAAAAAAACAGCGTACAACACGGGTAACCGTAGCACAACCCAATAATTTCAAAAAAAAGCAAGGCATTCTTAGCACTTTTTAGCGTGTCTTTCTTTGGATTTTCGTTATAGAATTCTAAAATGAACTCCGCTTATAATATATTTTAATATCTTAGAGTTGTGTAACAGGTACACGGTGTATAATTCATTGCTAGTACTCCCAACGCTAGCGCGAGTTTCTCAACTCGTGCCGACAAACAAACTAAAAAAATTCGTGAATTCGTGGTGAAAAATAAAAAAACCACATACAAAATTACTTCTGTACATGGTTTTATATTTACGATTAACGATTGTTGATTTTAGATTGTTGATCTATTCCGTTTCAAAGAACAAATCAACAAATAATCAACTTTTTCAAAGAAGCCAAACTCACTTTTAGCGTTGAAATCTTAGCTTCTGAATCTGAAACTATTTTTCGTTGCTTATCCAACGCTAGCGCGAGTTTCTCAACTCGTGCCGACAAACAAGCTAAGAAATAGTATTGAGAAGTTTCAAACGAAAGTTTACTTACAAAAATACCAACAGACAAACTAAAAAAATTCGTGAATTCGTGGTGAAAAGAGTTGTCTATTTTCAGTTGATCCCAACGCTAGCGCGAGTTTCTCAACTCGTGCCGACAAACAGGCTAAGAAATAGTATTGAGAAGTTTCAAACGAAAGTTGATGTTCCAAAATACCAACAAACAATCTAAAAAAATTCGTGAATTCGTGGTGAAACTTTACATGCAAAAACAGTTTTTAGTATTGCTACAAAAAGAAAGAAACAATATATTTCAAAGTGCTTCTCCATAGCGCTACTGAACATCATAGAAATACATTTTTTCTTCATTTTACTACAAAAAATCCAAGCAAGTCTTCCAAATACCTAAACCAAATTGCACAACAAAAATCTTTAGGTTACTTTTATACAAAACAACTAAAACTTGGAACTCAGTACGATTCTCATCATACTCTTATTGGCGGTTGGCGCTTTACAAGGCATTGTCTATGGCGTTATCTTAGCAACATCTATCAAGTATAACAAAACAGCAAACAGAATACTTGCTACAATTCTATTTCTGCTTTCTTATCGCTTAATTATTCAAATTATGCGACTCTTTGGAATTGGTTATTATGATTCTTGGTATTATATTATGATTGACCTCAGCTGGATTCACGGCGCACTTCTATACTTTTACACCAAAGCACAAACACAACCGCGTTTAAAATTCAAAACAAAAGACTGGCTTCATTTAATACCTGTCGCCATTCAAATCAGTTTTAGCATTTTTGTAAGATTGCAAAACCTATATTGGGATGGCACAAAAGAAAGTCTCTCGTGGTTAGGATATTACGGCTATGTCGTTTGGATGAACAATTCCACCATCTACATCATTGCAAGCATATTAATCATTATTTACGCGTACAAATCCAATAAACTATTAAACTCTATTGATCAAAACTTTGAAATAGCGGCAAAAAAACTAACGTGGATCAAACGTATCATTCGTTCGTTCTTAGTGTATTTCAGTATCGTTTTAATAGTGCTGTTGGTTGATTTAATAATTTACAAAACCGCAAGTAATGAATCGTATTTTTACTTCACACGCTTCTATTACTTTCCGTTCTTTATCGGAATTGCAGTATTAACCTATTGGATTTGTTTAGAAGGATTTTCACGTAGAAACGATCCAGAAATAGCTATAAAAAACACCATCAATCCGGATGAATTATCACGACTAAAAGTAATATCCGAAAAATTACGATTGGCAATGGAAGAAAACAAAGTGTATAAAGATCAAGAACTATCTCTGCAAAGTTTAGCTAAACAATTAGACATAAAACCATATTTAATTTCGCGTAGTTTGAATGAAATTAATAACAAACGATTCAATGAGTATGTAAATGCATACCGCGTAAAAGAAGTCCAATTATTACTTGAAGATGTTTCCAATTCAAAATACACGCTACTAAGTTTGGCTATGGAAGCTGGTTTCAATTCAAAATCGTCATTCAATCGCGCGATTAAAAAACAACTTGGAATTTCACCAAGCGAACTAAAAATTAAAAAATAAGGTGTCAATTCTCAAAATGACGCTAGTATTCTGAGTAAAAAAGGGTTCAATTTGCCATTTGAAACGATTTGAAGCCTTCAAAAGCATAGGTTTGTCTCGAATTTAAAATCTATAACAATGAAAACAATGTATGTATTAGTAATTACGGTAATCCTTTTAATTCCCAATCTTACTAACGCTCAATCTAAAGATATTGATGTAAATGTATTGGTTGGCACATGGAAACTCGATATGACTCCACAAGACACAACCGACGAAAATTTTGCCATGATGAAAATTACCAAAATAAAAAACAATTCATTTATGGGCGAATTTTATCGTGAAGGTGTTGCTATTAGAAATGCGCAACTCAACACACAATTAGGAATCATTTATGGCGCTTTAATTTCTGGTGATGGTACAGGCGATTATAACACCACTTTTTATTATAAAAATGGAATATTACACGGTTCAACACATGCCATTGAAAGGAATTTTTTATCGGTTTGGACAGCAACTAAGGAAAAGTAAAACATGATTCTCAAGAACTATTGACTTTAGAAATATCTAAATTTAGTGAATCTCGATCATAGATTTACTAAATTTAGGTTTTCAATCCTATTTCTATCAATACGAGAATGCGACTCATCACTAAAAAAATCTGAAATAAAAGAACTGCTCGAAAAGTACTTTGCTGTATACAATCAAAATGGCTTGGATGATTTTGTAAAACAGTCTCGTTCTTTTAAAAACAGATTGCCACGTCATTCTTCCTCGCAAAGACGTTTCAAAAAACAATAGCTAGATTGAGTGGAATTCTGAAAGAATTTTGTGTCGAGATCTACTCAGAATTTAAGAGTACTTCTAAACACAATTTTCTTCTCTCATTTACTAAAAGTCATTCAAATTGATAAATGATCTTAATTCTCACTACTAAAACCTCAATACTATCAAAAAACCGTACTTTTGTTGTCAATTCTAACAAAGAAACTTTGATTACATTACCCGAAATTCCAACTAGTAAAGTTGCCATAAAACTAAAAGCTGCTGCGGAAACCTTAGTCAAAAAAGGACATCCGTGGGTTTTTGAAAATAGCATTACAAAGCAAAACAAAGAAGGAAAATCGGGCGATTTAGCAATCATTTTTGATACTAGAAAGAATAAATTTTTGGCATGCGGATTTTACGATCCCAACTCGCCAATTCGCATCAAAATATTACAAGCAAACAAACCTGCGAATATCAATGCAGAATGGTTTGCTAACAAAGTGCAAGAAGCCTACAACAAAAGAATTCCGCTGTTAGAAACCGATACAAATAGTTACAGACTTATTTACGGAGAAAATGACAACTTGCCTTCGCTTGTGGCGGATGTGTACGATAACGTGCTTGTGGTAAAATTATACGCGTCGTTTTGGTTTTATCACTTAAAAGATATCTTACCAGAATTGATAAAAGTGAGTAAAGCAGAAACGACTGTACTTCGCTTGAGCAGAAATGTGCAAAAAGAAAAGAAGCAATTCAATTTTACAGACGGACAAATTTTAGATGGCAAACTACACAATGAAGTAATCGTTTTTAAAGAACATAGTGTCAATTTCTCTGCAAATGTCATTCACGGACACAAAACGGGTTATTTCTTAGATCACAGAAACAACAGAAAACGAGTTGGTGAACTTTCTAAAAACAAAACAGTTTTAGACGTATTTTCGTATGCAGGCGGATTTTCGGTGCATGCATTAGTCGGTGGCGCAAAAGAAGTGACAAGTTTAGACATTAGTGCACCTGCGTTAGAAATTGCAAAAAACAATGCAAAACTCAATGAATTTCCAGGAACGCACAAAGTAATTGTTGGCGATGCGTTTGACGAATTGAACCATCTGGCGAAAGCCAACAAAAAATTTGACATCGTTGTCATTGATCCGCCATCATTTGCCAAAAGCGCTACGGAAGTCGACAGAGCGTTGGCGAGTTATAAAAAACTCACACAACTTGGTTTAAAACTGGTTCAAAAGAAAGGAATTTTAGTCTTGGCTTCGTGTAGCTCACGCGTGACTTCGGAAGTTTTTTTTAATTTAGTTGAAGAAACACTTCACAGAAACAATGCAAACTATACCATTCTCGATAAAACATTACACGACACCGATCATCCGATTGGTTTTAAGGAAGGTGCTTATTTGAAGTGTGTGTATGTGCGAATTGACTAATTTTTTCATTGATTTCGTCAAATATTCGATTTCCTCCGTGACTATTGAAATTGTCGAAATATAAATAGTCAAATCATTTTTTAAAAATCTTAATCTTTGGTTAAATAAAAGAACACTTACAATATAATTAGTACCTTTCATTTAAGTAATGAATTCTAAACTAACGCTTAACATGAAAGTATTCAGGAATATACTTCTTTTAATATCACTTACGTTTATTAGCTGCAACCAAAAAGAAACTTCTCACCAAGATATTTATGACTTTATAGAAATCGTGATCAAAGAACAGCAATTAGATAAAAATCATGCTATAAGCATAACTCCCGAATCTAGATTTAGCATATCTGAATCAGATGATGTAACGTTCAATGAAGCACTTTTTGAAATTCAACAAAAGGAGCAAAAACAAAAGGCGTTTGACAAAAATGAAGATTACGTTTTTACATTTAACATCGTTAATTACCTTAAAAAATTAACTAAAGAAGATATTTATGAAATGCAGCGTCAAAAGAAAGAATTGACTCGTTTCAAATGGGACAATTCTAGACTTGGTTTCAATCAATCAAATAAAACAAATTCGTATACTTTCTCTGTTCCTTTGTTCTCAAAAGACAGAACAAAAGCAGTAATGATGATAAATGATTTATGTTCAGGTTTATGTGGCAATGGAAAATCTATTTTCTTTTCAAAAGAAAATGGTGAATGGACATCTGCTATAGCAAGTTTTTGGTTTCATTAAAATAATTACTGCATTGATGGTATAGAAGTTATAATGTTTTAATTTTGAATCTTAAAATCAATAAAAATTCCACCATGAACATCGAAATCACCACAAATCCTAACCAAATTGACGCAAAAACCATTAGCAACGGAATTGTGGATTTTAACAAAGCCAAAGTTCCCAATCTTGAGCCTAATGAAGCAGAAGTAAAATTCTTTGTCTTTGCCAGAAATGATAATGATACGGTAATTGGTGGCATTCGCGCTACGTGTTTTTGGAATACCTTGCATATTGAATTGTTGTGGCTTTCGTCAGCATGTCGTGGAAAAGGAATTGGCAAACAATTGATTGATAGCGCCGAAAATTTCGCCAAAGAACATAATTGCGAAAAGGTATTTGTAGAAACCACAAGTTGGCAAGCAAAACCGTTCTATGAAAAAGTTGGTTACGTACATATTGCAACCATCAACGACAGACCTAAAGGACATGCTTCTCATTATTTGACGAAAGATTTGTAAGTTAGATTATTAGACACGCTTTGCTTTTAGTATTTTGGTATACTTCAAAGTACCGTTTCCTTTTAAAACAAACACTTATAATACAACGCTGTTTTCAGAGTAGATTTCGATACTAATTTGTTCCACAAATTCACTCAATCAGACGTTTTGAGTTGTTTAAAGAAATAGTATTGAGTATTGAGTATTGAGTATTGAGTATTGAGAAGTTTCAAATGAAAGTTGATTTTCCAAAACACCAACAGACAAGCTAAAAAATTCGTGAATTCGTGGTGAAAAGAATTGTCAGTTGTCAGTTGTCAGTTTTCAGTTGTCAGTTGATCCCAACGCTAGCGGGAGTTTCCCAACTCATGCCGACAAACAAGCTAAGAAATAGTATTGAGAAGTTTCAAACGAAAGTTTACTTACAAAAATACCAACAGACAAACTAAAAAAATTCGTGAATTCGTGGTGAAAAGAGTTGTCAGTTGTCAGTTGTCAGTTGATCACAACGCTAGCGGGAGTTTCTCAACTCGTGCAGACAAACAAGCTAAGAAATAGTATTGAGAAGTTTCAAACGAAAGTTTACTTACAAAAACACCAACAGACAAACTAAAAAAATTCGTGAATTCGTGGTGAAAAGAGTTGTCAGTTG
>NZ_JBGCDL010000269.1:0-5517 GCF_045105435.1 Kordia sp.
ATTTGGATTACTCATGCATTGGGGCGCCTATAGCCAATGGAGTATTGTAGAATCCTGGTCTATTTGCCCTGAAGATTACGGTTGGTGCGAACGTAAAAAAGGAAGTAATCCAGGAAATGACAATGAATACGTTAAAGAATACGAAGGACTAAAAAAAACCTTCAACCCTGTAAAATTTAATCCCGAAAAATGGTCTAAAGCCGCTAAAGCCGCGGGGATGCGTTATATGATTTTTACTACTAAACATCATGACGGATTTTCAATGTTTGATTCTAAATACACAGATTATAAAGTAACGGACGAGGAATGTGCCTTCAGCTCGAATCCTAGAGCAAATATTACCAAAGAAATTTTTAATGCTTTTAGAAAAGAAGATATGTGGGTTGGTGCCTATTTTTCGAAACCAGATTGGAATCATAAAAGTTATTGGGATCCTTACTGGCCTGCTTTTGACAGAAACGTCAATTATGACCCAGCATTATATCCAAAAAAATGGGAAACTTTTGTGCAATTTACCCACAACCAACTCTTAGAATTAGCTACTGATTATGGAGACATTGATATTGTTTGGTTAGATGGTGGTTGGGTTAAAAAACGAGACCAACAAAATATTGATGAAAACTATGCAGAAAAATTTGCTGAAAATAAAGCTGCTAACGGCTTTATCAAACATAGAATGGTATCTCAAGACATTAGAATGGATGAGCTCGTTGGCAAACTTCGAGATAAACAACCAGGATTAATAGTTGTTGATAGAGCTGTACACGGCAAAAATCAGAACTACTTAACGCCAGAAAACCGAGTTCCAGAAAAAAAATTACCATACCCCTGGGAATCGTGTATTATTTCTGGTGGTGGCTGGGCATATACCCATGATGCCGTTTATATGTCTGGATATAAAGGCGTGCAAATGTTGGTAGATATTGTTGCAAAAGGAGGAAACTTACTCTTAAATATCGCACCAACACCAAGCGGAGAATGGCAAGATGGCGCCTACAGGTTATTAAAGGACTACGAAAACTGGATGAATATTAACAGTGAAGCAATTTACAATAGTTCTACCCTAGCACCATACAAAGAAGACAATATATGCATGACACAACAAGAAAATGGCAATGCCTATTTCTTTTATATGGCAGCAGAAGATGAAAAAATAATGCCTTCTACGATTACAGTGAATTCTCATCAACCTAGTGAAGGAGCAACTGTAGAACTATTAGGCTACAACCAACCTCTAAAATGGTCTAAAAGTGGCAAAGGTTTTACGGTAGACATTCCAAAGAAACTTCGTAATAATCCGCCTAGTAAATTTGTATGGACTCTAAAGATTTCAAAGTTAAAGTAGCCTAATGAAGAATTTTACACGCCTATTTTTTACTGTTTCAATATTAGTTTTAATTCAATCCTGTAATACGGAAGATATACTCATCTACAAAAATCCTGATGTTAATATTGATGCGCGTGTTGACGATTTATTAGGTAGAATGACAATTGAAGAAAAATTTTGGCAGCTCTTTATGATTCCAGGTGATATTTCAGAAGGAAAAGAAAAGTACAAACATGGTATTTTTGGATTTCAAGTGGCTACCAAAAGCTCTTCGAGTAATAGTGCAGAACAAATTTTGGACTATTCTGGCGGAGGAAAGGCAAAAGAAACAGCTGTACTCATTAATGAAATGCAAAAATATTTCATAGAAGAAACTCGACTCGGCATTCCTATAATTCCATTTGATGAAGCCTTACATGGTCTCATTCGTGAAGATGCGACAGTTTTCCCTCAAGCTATTGGACTTGCTGCTTCATTCAATACAAAATTAATGGATACCGTGGCGGCAGCTATAGCTACTGAGGTTAGGTCTAGAGGCATTCGCCAAAACTTATCGCCAGTTATTAATATTGCCCGCGATGTGCGTTGGGGACGAGTTGAAGAAACCTATGGAGAAGACCCATTTCTGACTTCAAAAATGGCGGTATCATATATTAAAGCATTTGAAGAACGTGGCGTCATTACCACACCAAAACACTTTGTTGCTAATGTTGGTGATGGCGGTAGAGATTCTTATCCTATTCATTTTAACGACCGCATATTAGAAGAAATTTATTACCCAGCTTTTAAAGCAAGTATTCAAGAAGGAAATGCCCGGTCTATTATGACGGCTTATAATTCTGTTGATGGCACACAAGCCACAGCAAGTAATGAATTACTAAACCAAAAACTAAAAAAAGATTGGGGTTTTAAAGGCTTTGTCATTTCTGATGCTGGAGCCGTTGGAGGTGCCAATGTGCTACACTTCACCGCTAAAGATTATGCCGAGTCTACAAAACAAGCTATAGAAGGTGGACTCGATGTTATTTTCCAAACATCCTATAACCACTATCCGTTATTTTATGAAGCTTTTGAAAAAGGTATGATTGATGAAAACGCTATTGAAGAAGCCGTAAGACGTGTATTGTATGCTAAATTTAAGTTGGGTTTATTTGATAATCCATACGTAAACATCGATGATTTAGAAAATCAAAATAGCGTTGTAAAAAACAAATCACTGGCTAAAACAGCCGCTTTAGAATCTATCGTATTGCTTAAAAACGATACAGAAACGCTTCCTTTTAAAAAGACCATTAATTCCATTGCAGTTATTGGACCAGATGCTAATGAAAGTCGATTGGGCGGTTATTCCGGACCAGGAAATAATCCAGTGAGTATTTTAAAAGGTATTCAAAATAAGGTCGGAAATAAAGTAAAGGTGAACTATTCAAGAGGCACAGAAAGAATAATTGAAGATTTTGTAGCTGTTCCTGAAGCGAACCTTTTTCATATGGTGAATGGCGAGAAACAACTGGGGCTCAAAGGTGAGTATTTCAATAATATTACACTTAAAGGGGAGCCAGCTTTGTCTAGAATTGATAAAAACATTGATTTTAGATGGACCCTTTTTTCACCAGACCAAAGTAAAATCAACTATGACTATTATGCAGCAAGATGGACAGGCAAACTTTTAGCACCAGAGACGGGAACTATCGACCTTGGAATTAAAGGGGATGATGGCTATCGTGTGTACATAAATGATGAGTTAATCATTGATAACTGGAAAAAGCAAACGGTACAACAAATTACCACACCCTACAAATTTGTAAAAGGGAAAGTCTATGACCTCAAGGTTGAATTCTATGAAACCACGGGAAACGTTTGGTTTAAACTAATTTGGAATGCTGGCATTGAAAACAACTGGAAAAATAGAATTGCAGAGGCAGTAACAATTGCCAAATCATCTGATATAGCTATAGTTTGTGTAGGAATTGAGGAGGGCGAATTTAGAGATAGAGCATTTCTATCGTTACCTGGTTATCAAGAGGAATTGATAAATGCAGTAACTGAGACAGGAACACCTACTGTGGTTGTTTTAGTTGGCGGAAGTGCCATTACTATGAAAAATTGGTTAAAAAAAGTACCTGCAGTACTTCATGTTTGGTATCCAGGCGATGAAGGTGGAAATGCAGTGGCAGATGTGCTTTTTGGAGATTACAATCCCGCAGGACGATTACCCATAACATTCCCAATTGATGTAGCACAGGTTCCATTATATTATAATCATAAGCCCACAGGTCGCGGTGATGATTATATTAATTTATCTGGAAAACCATTATTTCCGTTTGGCTATGGTTTAAGCTATACTACATTTGAATATAGTAATTTACAATTAGAAAAAAGTACCATCCACTCATTAGAAAGTGTGTCACTTACATGCACAATAACAAATACTGGGAATTTTGACGGAGACGAGGTTGTACAATTATATATTAAAGATGAATACGCATCGATCGTAAGACCGATCTCAGAACTTAAAGGTTTTCAAAGGGTGCATCTAAAAAAAGGAGAATCAAAGACATTAACCTTTGAAATAACACCTAAAATGCTCGCCCTAGTTGATAAAGAACTGAAACGCACGGTTGAACAAGGTAATTATCGAATAACAATTGGTTCATCGTCTAACGATATACGTTTGAGAAAAACAGTAAAAGTCGAGTAAATTTAAAGCACTAAGCACAACAACGTGTATAATTCATTGCTTAGGTGTTTATGTTCCAATTGGAAAATTCTCTGAATTTTCCTCAGGTTCGTTCCCTTTTGCTATCTTAGTTGCTAATCGCAACAAACCATACACGAATACGTTAGCCTTTATTAAAACGAACTATGAAAAAAATAATTACAGGAATAATATTATTGATTAGTTTAAGTGTTTCCTCACAATCAAATGGAGTTGTACTTGAAACAAAAACTTTTGACACAACAAACGATTACAGAAAAATATCTTACAAGAAATCAATGGATATCAGATACGATAAAGATTGGGGAAAATTTTACAACACTCTTTACAAAGTTTATGAAAATGGGAATAACAAGGTTGCTGAAATAGCAGTTTCAAATTACAAAGACAAGGGAATTATTGAAGTATATGTAATGCCTTGCAATAACGGAAAAATTGTAGATGATATGATAACTGGTTTTGAGGTCAAAAGTTCAGAATTTAATGGAATAACATATTCAAAAAACTTCAAAGAAAAACTTGCTGATAAAAAGGAGTTGAAAATAAGTTATGTATCAAACAAAAAAGAGCATTTAAAAATAAATGAAGTAAATTATAATCCTTTTAATTTACACTATAAAATAAGCAACTGATTTATGAATTTAATAAGTCTTGAAATCAAAGAAAATTTTCTTATACGACTCTATTTTGGAGTAGTAACGGATTTTTATTTCGCTGGAGTTAAAAGAGCATATCTTGATTTTAGCAGAACACTTCATTTAAAAAACGAAACAAAACTACAACGAGAGATAACTAGAAAAGAAACAGAATACTACCTTGTCAAAAAATTAAAAGAATTTATAAGTAAAGATTTATCTAACCAAAACGAATTTGACACAGAACATAGAAAGATAGTTTTAGGTTTAAAAAATAAATGGAAAAAATTATCCATAGGTCAATCTCAAAAATGGGTTAATATGACTTTAAAATATTGGTTATTGTTTGGAAACAAAAGAATTCCTTCAATAGAAAAAAATGCAATATATTTCCATATTCCTATTGATAGTATAATTCAAAAATCTATGTTTCCAAATATGAAACATAACGCTTGGAGTAAAATGAAAGATTATGATTTGGTGTATATGGAATATCAAAAAAAGTTTAGAACAAATTCAAACGAAATTCCAATTTTGGCTGAATTTAATATGTTTAACGAATCAAAATAACAAAGGCTAACAATCTGTATAGTTAATGGCTACAAAGAGCAAACCTTAAAATTAGGTTCTTTTTATAAAGGTTATTGCTTGCCGAAAGTTATAGAATTTTAACACGCCACTAACCATACAGTTTACCGTTAGCGAACATATTGTTAAAAACCCCAACTGCTCGCAATTAGCCTGAATAGTTTAAAACCATTAGAGTTTGGTTTGGGCAAATTAGCACTTTTTAAAATGGTTTCTTTAAGGTCGTTGCTTTCTAAGTCTTAAGGCCT
>NZ_JBGCDL010000270.1:0-2884 GCF_045105435.1 Kordia sp.
TGTTGGCTTAACAAATGATGATTTTGTGGGAATTGCCAATTTGGTCATTCCAGATGGTGTTGCCAACTGTACTTTTGCCGTTTTAGTTACTTCTGCGACAAGCGGATTGTACACAAATGAGTTTGCTAATTTTTCAAACCTTAATAATATTGATGCTTCTACTGTGTTGGCAACCTTAAATGTATTGCCTATTCCGCCAAGCGCCGATTTGGAAATTTCACTAACACCTAATCAAACACAATATTGCGAAGGTGATGAAGCTATATTTACACTTACAATCACAAATAATGGTCCTGACGATGTTGCAACTGTTGCGGTGGAACACTATTTGAATCCTTTGGGTTTTACCTACCTTTCAGATAATGCAGGCGGAACGTACACAAATGCAACAGGAATGTGGGAACTTTCCGGAATTGTCATTTCTAGCGCAGCCGGAAACAACACATTTACCGCAGAGATTGCAACGACTATTTTAAATATAGATGCAAGTGCGAATCAATATGAAACCACCGCCGAAATTACGGCAACAAATACCGTCGATTTAGATAGTGATGTTAATACTAGTTTTGATGTAGATGATTTGGGTGATTCACTTGCGGATGATGATGAGGTGGAATTGCAAGTGGCCGTTTTTGAAATTCATAATGATATTGATCTTACCATTGACAATGCGGAAGTTTGTATTGGAAATACAACAACGCTAACCATTAGCAATCCAACGGTAATGTATACGTATAATTGGTATGAGGCATCAAACCCTACGCAAATTGTATTTACAGGAACATCGTTTGATACAGGAAGTATTACCACAGATACAACCTATGAAATAGAAATCATCAACGAAAATAACTGCCCTGGCATTGCACGCGAACTCGTTGAAGTAACTGCGGTTTCGTGTATCGATTTAGGAATTGAAAAAGGAGTAGATACCGAAATGCCTTCTATTGGCGAATCGATTCAATTTACAATTACAATCACAAATAACAGTACAGAAGACGCTACAAATATTGTTGTAGAAGAGTTGCTTCCAAACGGATATCAATATGTATCACATATAGCAAGTAATGGAATGTATGATACCAATACACAATTGTGGACAATTATGACTTTAACGGCAGGGAATTCGGCCACATTAAGCTTAAATGTTGTGGTGGTTGATGGTGACGATTATAATAACGTTGTTGAAATTGTGGGGCAATCGGCAACCGATTTAGACCTTGCAAATAACATAGCAACCGCAATTACATTTCCAGATTGTTTAGAAATTCCGAATGGTTTTTCTCCAAACGATGACAGTATTAATGATGTTTGGGAAATTGCGTGTTTAGATAATTATACGGACAATGAATTAGTCATATTTAATCGTTGGGGAACTATTGTATACAAAACAAGAAACTACAGCAATAACTGGAATGGTGAAGCCAACCAGAATGTAGTATTGTTTACTAAAAATGAACGTTTACCTGTAGGAACGTACTTTTACATACTTAAATTACAAAACAATACTATTGAAAAAACGGGTTGGGTATATTTGAATTATTAGGTTTTTTAAAGATCGCTCCTTTGCTTTTAGACCGCTGACGCTTTTAGATCGTTTCACTTTTAGACTCGTTGTTGCTTTTAGATTTTTCTCACTCTTATGTGATACTGAATCACACTTAGATAAACTCAGTGTAAAAGTTCAGTATGGAGTTACTGTTGTATTTTTTACAATCTGTTATTCTTGTGTAGGCAGAAATTCATTTAAAAACGTATTAAGAAAATATCTAGATTCCTGACTCTAAAAATCTTGACTCTTTTAATCAATCAAAAAACTAATTAAACTTACGTTCAATAATTTCCACAAAGCGTGTTTCGTATTCTTCTTTCCCAGTCCAATTATTATAATCAGGCTTAATCATGTCGAAAACAAAAGCTTTTGCTTCCGTTTCACTTTCAATCGTATTCAATTGCGAAATTACGCGGTTATAATCTTCTTGATTGCCATCAAATAAATGTTTGGTAAAGGCAATACGATCGTTCAATCCAATAGAAATACCTGTATTTAAGCGATCATTTAGTGACATTGGTTTCGTTTCCGTTTTAGCCACTTTGGTTTTTACTTCAACGGCAGCTTTTACTTCTTCAGTAATCGTTTCTACTGCTTTTGGTGTTGGAGTTGGTTTTTTAACCTCAGTAACTTCATCACTCTTTACAAACGTTGGTTGCGGTAATACATCTGCCAAAATATCTTCTAGCGTTTCGCGTTTTGGTTCAGGTGTTTTTTCGGCTAAAAGTGGATCTTCTTCTGCGTCGTCTTCTGGCATTTCGGCCACCATATTCTTAATAGTTTCCATCAAAGGTGCCACCAATTCGTCTTGCTCAGGGTCTTCACTTACCAAATGATGCCTTGTAAAAGCATCGTCTTCTGCATTTTGCTCTACCTTATCGTGGTTGTATACATTTTCTAGCGTTTGGAAAAAAGAAGAATCTGCATAATCGGGCACAGAATCTTTAAATTGTTCTTCAAAAAATAAGAGTACCGACAACTTTTCAAAAACTTCTTTCGCTTCTTTATGTAATGCAACTACATCTTCTTTACCTTTTAATTTTAGGATTCGATGCGCTATACTTACTAAATCTCCTTCTAATTTTTTCTTCATAATTTTTAAACTAATGTCGTTGTATAACCTTTGTTTTTTTAATAAATTTGTTCCACCTTTACAAAAACGAGTATAAATTCGTTTTCGACTTGAAAATTACAAAATGTTTCTCGAAAATACAGTAAATCATAAAGAACAATTTGGTTGGATTGAAGTTATTTGTGGTTCAATGTTCTCTGGAAAAACCGAAGAACTGATCCGCAGACTCAAAAGAGCACAATTTGCAAAGCAAAAAGTGGAGA
>NZ_JBGCDL010000271.1:0-4903 GCF_045105435.1 Kordia sp.
ACATACCAAATTAAACTTTTACAACGTTTAAGAGTCATACTACACAAACCGTTTGTTATGACCTTACAAGAAATCGTGCATTTGTACAATAGAGTCGGATTTGGAATTTTACCTACAGAAGTCGCTAAGTTGCAAAACCAAACGCGTACAGAAATTGTTTCGCAATTGTTTGATGCTTCTCGAAATTTTGAGCCTTTATCCATCGATATATCTGAATTAACAACAATTTTAAAAGGGTTGAAGATGAAAGATAGAAAGAAGACACGTGCCTTGTTTAAGGAAAGCGCTAAGAAAATACATGAAATGAATACTGCTTGGCTTTATAAACTTGGAAATACAGAGCAGTTATTAGTTGAGAAAATGACACTTTTTTGGGCAAATCATTTTGTGTGTCATGATCCAAATATTGTTCACTTTCAAGAATATCAAAACACACTTCGTACACATGCGCTTGGAAATTTTAAAGATTTTGTAGTTGCTATTTCGAAAGAAGCTTCCATGATGAAGTATTTGAATACAAGACAAAATAAGAAGCAAAAACCGAATGAAAATTTTGCGCGCGAGTTAATGGAGTTATTTACGCTTGGGCGCGATCAATATTCTGAAGAAGATATTAAAGAAGCTGCACGCGCATTTACAGGTTGGAATCATGGTATTATGGGAGACTTTCGTTTTCGTAGTCGTCAACATGATTATGAAGAGAAAACTTTTTTAGGTAAAACAGGAAATTTTGACGGCGATGCTATTATTGAAATCATCTTACAACAAAAAAAATGTGCGCAATTTATCTGCGAAAAAATCTATCGTTATTTTGTGAACGATCAATTAGATATTTCCCGCGTAAGCGAAATGACCGAACTTTTTTATAAAGATTACGATATTGGAAATTTAATGCGTTTTGTATTGATGTCTGATTGGTTTTACGATCAAAAAAACATTGGAACTAAAATAAAATCGCCTGTTGAATTCTTAATAGGAATGCACAAAGTTGTACCAATGCAGTTTGAAAAAGAACGCGAATTGGTGTATTTGCAGAAACTTTTGGGACAACATTTATTGTTTCCGCCAAATGTAGCGGGTTGGAAAGGTGGCAGAAATTGGATCAATTCAAATACAATGATGTTACGACTCCGATTGCCTTCTATTTTATTGGCAAATGGCGAAATTGAATTGGACGAAAAAGGAGAATTTGAAGAAGATTTTCAACGATTTAATAGCAAACGAAATCGCCAACGAAAACTAAAAGTGATTCCCGATTGGAAAGCGTTTCAAGCAAATTATAAAAATATAACAGGCGAAGAGTTACAACAATTGGTGTTGACAAGTCCGCTAAATCGTGGAACAACAACATATTTAGAAAAACTGGCAGATCAAGATTTAAAAGAATATTGCATTCAGTTGATGTCGTTGCCTGAATATCAGTTGTGTTGAGTAGATAATTGAATGCGATTCCTGCCTTTACTTTGACTCTGCTGATTGTGAATGTGGGAATACAAAAGGAGATGAAAAAAGATTCCTGCCTTCGCAGGAATACAAAAAATATAAATTGAATGAACAGAAGAAATTTTTTAAAACAAGCTTCCTTGGCAAGTACCGCGGTATTTTTGCCAAAGTTCGTTTCGGGATTCAATTTGATTGATTCCGCCGTAGCGACAGGAAAAAAACTAGTTATTATTCAACTTTCGGGAGGAAATGACGGACTGAATACTGTGGTGCCATTTCGAAACGATATTTACTATAAAAAACGGCCTGCATTGGCGCAGCAAAAATCAAACCTCATCGGAATTACGGACGAAATTGGTTTCCATGAAAGTCTCATCGCGCATAGCAATTTATACAATAACGGAGAATTGTGCGTGGTAAATAATGTTGGTTATCCAAATCCGAATCGTTCACATTTTAGAGCAACCGATATTTGGCATACGGCAAGCGGATCTAATGAATACTTACAATCGGGTTGGATTGGGCGTTATTTGGATATGACAAAAGGAAAATCGTTAGACGCAATTGAAGTTGATGACAGTTTATCATTGCTATTAAAAGGCGAAGATACAGACGGAATTGCCACAAAAGATCCAAAATTATTCTTCCGTACCACAAACGATCCATATTTTAAAAAAGTAGTAGCACATCATGACGATGCACATTTAAGCGAACACAATTTGGGTTATTTATACAAAACTATGGTGACAGCTTCCTCATCGGCAAAGTATATTTATGAAACTTCTAAAACATACACGACGAAAACGACGTATCCGAAAAATAAATTCTCCAAACAATTGAAGCAAGTGGCGCAGTTTATCAATTCGGGATTACAAACCAAAGTGTATTATACATCATTGGGCGGATTTGACACACATGCCAATCAAGCAGGGAAACAAAAGCGTTTGCTAAAAATATATGATGAAGCCATGGCAGCTTTTATTAAAGATTTAAAAGAACAAGATTCGTTTAAAGACACCTTAATTTTAACCTTTTCAGAATTTGGGCGTCGCGTACAACAAAACGCAGGGAATGGAACTGATCATGGAACCGCAAATCAAGTATTTTTAATTGGAAAGCAGTTGAAGAAACAAGGTTTTTACAATCCGATGGCAGATTTATCGAATTTAGATTCCAATGGCGATTTAAAATATGATATTGACTTCCGAGAAATCTACACTGCTGTTTTAAACAATTGGTTAGATATAGATGCCTCGAAAGTCATAAGTGCTTCTTTTTCAGGGTTGAACATTATCTAATTATGCACAACATTGTACTCTAGAACCTACATGGCAATAACTGATTTCAGTACCATTATCTATTGGTCTGTCAAATCCACCATTAATACCTGTTGTGCTGAGTGTTGAAATTACACTTTTGTTTAATTTGATTGTTTTGATACTTCTTTTTTTCATGACATTATATATTTTAATTTAGATCAAGATACAAAAGTGAATTGCAAATTTTTTACGGTAAAACCATATTTAAGAGATATATAACTCTTAAAATTTGTTAAATAAAAAGTGAACTCATAGAGTTTTCGTATTTTTAGTTTTTATTAGAAAAACCATGAAAAAAGTACTCTCTATCTTTTGTATAGCCGCGTTTATTTCGTGTGAAAACGGAACAAAAACCAAAGATCTCGCAGTTACAAAAGAAAGTGCATCAACTACAGAAAAAGTTGAAGTTAAAAAGACGGCTACAGAAGTGACTTCTGAAATTCCAGTATTAAATTTTGAAGCGTTTGAAAAGTATCTAAACATTGACGATGACAATATTCATGTCGTAAATTTCTGGGCAACTTGGTGCGCACCTTGCGTAAAAGAACTGCCGTATTTTGAAGCTGTAAACCAAGAATACAAAGACAAAAATGTAAAAGTATTGTTGGTGAGTTTGGATTTTAATTTGAAGAAGTTGAATGCATTCTTAGCAAAAAACGATTTAAAATCTGAGCAAGTACTTTTAGACGATCCCGATCAAAACGAATGGATTCCGAAAGTATCAAAAGAATGGTCAGGTGCTATTCCGGCAACGGTTATTTACAAAAAAGGAAAACGAAAATTTTATGAAGGTTCTTTTACCAAATCCGAACTTGAAAGTGAATTGAAAAATTTTATAAACTAATATAAAACCCACTATAATGAAAACGATAAAATTAGCAGTACTTGCGTTACTTTTTGTAACGGTTTCATGTACTGAAAAGAAAAAAGAAGACACTCCAAAGACAGCAGCAAAAACGATTGCCGAAAATGTTGAGAAACCAAAGAAAGAAAAGAAAGAAATGGTCAACGGTTATAAGGTTGGCGATATTGTAAAAGATTTTTCTTTAAAAAATGTAGATGGAAAAATGGTTTCTATGGGCAATTTTAAAGATGCAAAAGGATTCATTCTTACGTTTACGTGTAACACCTGTCCATATTCTGTTGCGTATGAAGACAGATTGATTGCGTTAGATAAAAAGTATGCAAGCCAAGGATATCCTGTAATTGCTATCAATCCAAACAGTCCAGAAGCAAGACCAGATGATAGTTTTGAAAAAATGCAGGTTCGCGCGAAAGAAAAAGGATTTACATTCCCGTACATGTTAGATGAAGGACAAAAAATATATCCAGTATTTGGAGCAACACGTACGCCACACATGTATGTAATTGCAAAAACGGATAAAGGACACCAAATAAAGTATATTGGCGCAATTGATAACAATCACAAAGATGCTTCAGCTGTTACAAAACGTTATATAGAAGATGCTGTTGATGCATTATTAGCAGGAAAAGAAGTTGAGGTAAAAACGACAAAAGCAATTGGTTGCTCTATAAAGGTATAAATACTTAATTTGAGAATGATTCAATTTGATAATTTGAAAATTGAATGTATTGTCTTAAAAATAACAAAAGGTACAACTTTTGCCTACAGAAAACCGAAGTTGAACACTTCGGTTTTTTTATGGAAGAAATATTCTGAAAAAGTTTAACTTTGAAGAAAGAAAAAAGAATAACGAACAATAAACAAAGAAATTAAAAATGTAAAACACTAAATGTAAAATGTAAAAGTGTTTCTTTCATTCAACAAATCAATAAATAACGAATATCGAATAACAAACAATAAATATCGAAGTTTAAAATCATCTAAATTTTGAACCTTGAACCAAGACCATCATTCGTGAATTCGTGGCAAAATATTAAATACTAAATGCAAAATGCAAAATTATAAATGTAAAAGTATTTTTGAACAATAAACAAAGAAAATAAAAATGTAAAACACTAAATGTAAAATGTAAAAGTGTTTCTTTCATTCAACAAATAACGAATATCGAATAACAAACAATAAATATCGAAGTTTAAAATCATCTAAATTTTGAACCTTGAACCTTGAACCAAGACCATCATTCGTGAATTCGTGGCAAAATATTAAATACTAAATG
>NZ_JBGCDL010000272.1:0-7384 GCF_045105435.1 Kordia sp.
ACATCGTCACTAATTGCTTTATTTTTCAATGTATCTGCTAAAGAAGTTGAACCATAACGCATTCCGAAATCAGTACGGTTTATTGTAAACACTTCGCTAACAATCATAGCTTTATTACCTTCAACACTTACTTTTGCAGGAAAAGAAATATTTTTCTTTACACCTTTCAACGTCAAGTTTCCTTCAATCATTGTTTTGCCTTCTTTCTCGCTAATTCCAGTAATTGAAAAAGCTGCATCTCCATAATTGCCTGCGTCAAAAAAGTCGCCAGACAATAAATGTTTCTTCAAACTAGCATTTCCGTTATCATCTGCAGGAATATCCAAAACAGTCAATGAATTCACATCAATAATAAAATTCCCGCTCTCTAGTTTTCCTTCTTTCATTGCGAAAGTTCCTGAAGATACGTTCATTGTTCCATTATGTCCGCCGCCAATTACTTTTGATCCTTTCCAGGTAACAACCGTATTTGCAGTATCTACTTTATACTTTACAGCTTCTGAAGTAGTTTTTTTCTCAGTTTTAGCGCCTTCCGCTTTCGTTTCGTTCTTTGTCTCTCCGCAAGAAGTAGTTACAACTGCTACTGCTATAAAAGCGATTAAACTTAAAAAATTTCTTTTCATAAATTATAGTTTATTTAATTCTTAAAGATTTCGTCGCAAAATTACCAAATCCTATCAAGTTTTATCTCTGAAATGTTAAAAAATATTTTTTGTGACATTTTGACATTTTATGATAAATGGCAGTACTTTTGACAACTATACAATAAATAATAAAAATTTTTTGGACATATACCATGAGCAAAAAAAAGGATAAAGCTACAAAGAAAGAACAGCCTAAAGCGGCTGAAGCTACTGAAAATACAATAGAAGAAGTTTCTGCAGAAGCAAAACTAACTGAAGAATTGGCAAAAGAAAAAGACAAATTTTTACGTCTATTTGCTGAATTTGAAAACTACAAAAGAAGAACTAGCAAAGAACGTGTAGAACTGTTCAAAACAGCAGGGAAAGACATTTTAGTTGCCATGTTGCCAGTTTTGGATGATTTTGATAGAGCATTGGCAGAAATTGCAAAAATCGATGATAAAGAGGTTCAAGACTTGAAAAAAGGAGTTGAGTTGATAAGTAATAAACTCAAAGAAACCTTAAAAACAAAAGGCTTAGGCGAAGTTACTGTAAAAAAAGGTGATACGTTTGACGCAGAAGACCATGAAGCAGTGACACAAATTCCTGCACCGTCAGATGACATGAAAGGAAAAATCATTGATGTACTTGAAAAAGGATATACATTAGGTGACAAAGTTATTCGTTACCCAAAAGTAGTTGTAGGACAATAAGAACGTTTGTGAGTTGTTCCCAGCAACAAAACGACCTTTTAACAGAAGTTGAAACAAAATGAAACAAGATTATTACGAAATATTAGGTATCAGCAAAGGTGCCACGGCAGCTGAAATTAAAAAAGCGTACCGCAAAAAAGCAATTCAATATCATCCTGATAAAAATCCAGATGATAAAGAAGCGGAAGAAATGTTTAAAAAAGCAGCAGAAGCCTACGAAGTACTAAGCGACGACAATAAAAAAGCACGCTACGACCAATATGGTCATGCAGCATTTGAAAATGGCGGCGGTTTTGGCGGCGGCGGTTTCGGTGGCGGCGGAATGAACATGGACGACATTTTTAGTCAGTTTGGTGATATTTTCGGCGGTGGTGGATTTGGCGGCGGTTTCGGCGGTGGATTCGGCGGCGGCGGCGGAAGACAACGACGCGTAAAAGGAAGCAGCCTAAAAATTCGTTTAAAACTTACCTTAGAAGAAATTGCAAACGGAGTTGAAAAAAAGGTGAAAGTTCGTAGAAAAGTACAAGCGCCTGGCGTAACGTACAAAACCTGCGGAACCTGTAACGGTTCTGGTCAAATGACGCGAATTACAAATACTATTTTAGGTAGAATGCAAACGTCTACTACCTGTAGTACTTGTGGCGGAGCTGGACAAATCATGGACAAACGTCCTGCGGGAGCTGATGGACAAGGAATGAAAGCTGAAGAAGAAACTGTAATGATCAAAATTCCTGCGGGAGTTGTAGAAGGCATGCAGTTAAAAGTTTCTGGAAAAGGAAATGAAGCACCTGGAAATGGAATTTCTGGAGATTTATTAGTCGTGATCGAAGAAAAAGAACACGAAATGTTAAAACGTGAAGGCGATAATTTACATTACGACCTTTATATAAGCTATTCAGAAGCTGCTTTAGGAAGCTCTAAAGAAATTGATACGGTCACTGGAAAAGTTCGTATCAAAATAGAATCGGGAGTTCAGTCAGGAAAAATATTACGCTTACGCGGAAAAGGAATTCCTAGTGTTAACGGATACGGAAAAGGTGACTTACTAGTGCATATCAACGTTTGGACGCCAAAAACATTAACAAAAGAACAGAAAACTTTCTTTGAGAAAATGGCAAAAGAGGAAAATTTTGTACCAAATCCAGAGAAGACTGATAAATCATTTTTTGAAAAAGTTAAAGACATGTTTTCGTAATTCTTTTGCTATTACGAAAAAAAAACTATCTTTGGTAAGTTACTGGCCGTAACAGGCTAGTAATTTTTTCTTTTTCATAGCAATTTTTTCCCATCCTTGATCACATTAAGGGTGGGTTTTGTTTTATAATACATTCATTTTGTAACAAAACACACAAGATTGTTACTTATATAAAAAACTTTTCATGAGTTCAATTCTTCAGGCGAAAGACGTCGTAAAAAAATATGGTGCGTATACCGCATTAAATAAAGTTTCTATTGACGTACCTAAAGGAAGTATCTTCGGACTTCTGGGACCCAATGGAGCTGGAAAAACTTCACTTATCCGAATTATCAATCAAATTACTGCACCAGATGCTGGTCAAGTATTACTCGATGGTGCTGCATTGCAACAATTTCATATCAAAGATATTGGTTATATGCCCGAAGAACGCGGTTTATATAAATCGATGAAAGTTGGCGAACAAGCATTGTATTTAGCACAATTGAAAGGATTGAGCAAATCGGAAGCAAAAATGCGTTTGCAATATTGGTTTGAAAAATTTGAAATTTCAGATTGGTGGAACAAGAAGATTCAAGAATTATCAAAAGGTATGGCGCAAAAAATACAGTTTGTCGTAACCGTGTTGCACAAACCAAAACTATTAATTTTTGATGAACCGTTTAGCGGATTCGATCCAATTAATGCCAACCGAATTAAAGATGAAATTTTACAATTGCGCGATGAAGGTGCTACTGTCATCTTTTCGACACACAGAATGGAATCGGTTGAAGAATTATGCGATCATATTGCGTTAATTCACAAATCAAATAAAGTATTGGACGGAAAATTGACCGATGTAAAACGTCAGTATAAAAGTAATACGTATCAAGTTGGTGTCGCTGCGGCGGATAATCTAAAGTTACGATCAACGCTTAGCGAGAAATTTCAAGTTACGGATGCCGATTTTAAATCGATTGATGATGATTTAAAAGTAAACATCCAACTACAAAACGGCGATACATCTAACGATTTACTTTCGTATTTAACTTCAAAAGGACAAGTAAATCACTTTGTAGAAGTAATTCCAAGCGTCAACGATATATTCATTCAAACCGTACAAAATAATAATTAGACATGAATCATTTACCGCTAATTATCAAAAGAGAATATCTAACGAAAGTTAGAAACAAGTCATTTATACTCATGACCTTTTTAAGTCCGTTAATTTTTATCGGACTTATTTCGTTGATTGTTTATTTAACACAATTAAATAATAACAAACAGCGTACAATTTCGATTTTGGACGAAACAGGAAAAATTTCGGAAGTATTTAAAACAAAGCCTGTTAGTGACGATCCCAACACAAAATATAACTTTCTTGATGGAGTTTCATTAGAAGAAGCTAAAAAACAAGTACAGGAAGCCGAAGAATATGGTTTGTTACACATTCGCCAAATGGCGTCTACAGAAGAAATCGCGAAGCAAATAAAATTCTACTCGGAAGATTCGCCTTCTTCCAAATTCATATCGCGTTTAGAACGGATTTTAAACGGTAAATTAACCGAAGAAGCGCTTTTAAAGAATAATGTGGACATCAATTTGGTAGAAAGTTCTAAAATGAATATTGCTATCGGACAAGAAACCTTTTCGGGAGAACGCAGCTCAAAACTGATCAATTATTCCAAACTCGGTTTTGGTTTTGCTGCAGGATATTTACTGTTTATGTTCATTATTATTTATGGAAACATGATTATGCGAAGTGTCATTGAAGAAAAGACAAATCGTATTATTGAAATCATTATTTCCTCCGTAAAACCGATTCAATTACTCATGGGGAAAATCATTGGAACTTCTTTAGCAGGAATTACACAGTTTTTAGCGTGGATTGTTTTAGGTGGTACTATAATAGTCATTTTAGGCTTCATATTTGGTTTTGATTTAATGAGTGCACAAACGGCACAACAACAAGAATTGATTGCACAAGGAGCAAACGTTGATATATCTGTGCTTATATCATACATTGTTGGTAGTTTACCAATTGTGAATTTGGTCATCGCTTTCTTTATCTTTTTTATTGGAGGTTATTTATTGTACAGTTCTTTATACGCAGCCATTGGCGCCGCTGTAGACAATGAAACGGATACGCAACAATTTATGATGCCTATTTTAATGCCGTTAATTTTAGCGGTATATGTTGGTGGGTTTACCGTATTAGAAGATCCGCACGGAACCGTTGCTACGGTGTTTTCATACATACCATTTACTTCGCCAGTAGTCATGCTAATGCGAATTCCATTTGGTGTTGGCATCGGAGAACAATTAATTTCAATCGTAATTTTGTATATTACCTTTGCTGGAACTGTTTGGTTTGCTGCAAAAATTTACCGCGTTGGTATTTTAATGTATGGAAAAAAACCGAGCTACAAGGAAATATTTAAGTGGTTGAAATACTAATATTATGGGAGGAAATTGGGAATTTTTAGACATTGTTCTATATAAACATGGAGAAATTACCATTACTGTCCAAGTTGTTGTAACACTTATTATAGTACTAATTGCTACGCATTTAATACTTAAATTTACTAGAATTGGAGTTTCTAAAAGATTGGATGAAGATGGTAAAAACCGTTTTAAAACAGTCTTCACTTTTTTAAAGTATTTTATATTTTCCATTGCCATAATCACATCGCTGGATGCTTCTGGTATTCATATTACAGCATTACTAGCAGCGTCTACGGCTTTATTTGTAGGTCTTGGACTTGGAATGCAGAAACTATTTCAGGATATTATTTCTGGAATTTTTATTCTAGTTGACAAAACTATCATCGTAAATGATATCATTGAGATTGATAAAAAGGTTGGAAAAGTCACGCAAGTTGGACTGCGAACTACGAAAGCTATTACGCATGATGAGAAAATACTTGTCATCCCAAATCATAAATTTTTAAACGAAATACTGTACAACTGGACACAAAATGATGTGCGAACTAGAGAATCTATCGAAGTCGGAGTTGCGTATGGTACAGATGTTGATCTAGTAAAAGCGTTGCTCTTTGGAATCGCAGTACAAGACAAAGCTATTTTAAATGAACCAAAACCCACCATCCTTTTTGAAGATTTTGGTGATAGTGCTTTGAAATTCAGGCTACATTTTTATATTGGTGATAGTTTTCATTTGCCAGAAGTGCAAAGTAGATTGCGATACAAAGTATACAATACATTTAAAGAAAATAATATAAGCATTCCTTTTCCGCAACGAGACGTGTATGTTTATAATTCAAAAAAACAATAATATGCCTAAAATATTAGTAATAGAAGACGAATCTGCCATTAGAAGAGTTTTAGTAAAAATCTTATCCGAAGAAAATGACACGTATGAAGTGTCACAAGCAGAAGATGGATTGGCAGGAATTGAAATGGTAAAGAAAGAGGATTACGATTTGGTACTTTGTGATATAAAGATGCCAAAAATGGATGGTGTAGAAGTGTTAGAAGCTGCCAAAAAGATAAAGCCAGAAACTCCTTTTGTGATGATTTCAGGTCATGGTGACTTAGATACTGCCGTAAACACAATGCGTATTGGCGCATTTGATTATATTTCAAAACCGCCTGATTTGAACCGATTGCTAAACACAGTTCGTAATGCGCTTGATAGAAAAGAATTGGTTGTTGAAAACAAGCGATTAAAGAAGAAAGTGAGTAAGAACTATGAAATGATTGGACATTCTGATGCAATTGATCAGATTAAAGATATTATTGAAAAAGTAGCGCCAACAGATGCACGTGTTTTAATTACTGGACCTAACGGAACAGGAAAAGAATTGGTTTCGCATTGGTTACACCAAAAAAGTGATCGCAGCAAAGGACCAATGATTGAAGTAAACTGTGCGGCAATTCCAAGTGAATTGATTGAAAGTGAATTATTTGGTCATGTAAAAGGAGCGTTTACAAGTGCTAATAAAGACAGAGCAGGAAAGTTTGAAGCTGCTAATGGTGGCACTATTTTCTTGGATGAAATTGGAGATATGAGCTTATCGGCACAAGCCAAAGTATTGCGTGCATTGCAAGAAAGCAGAGTACAACGTGTTGGTAGTGATAAAGATATTAAAGTAAATGTCCGTGTGATTGCGGCAACGAATAAGAACCTAAAAAAGGAAATTGAAGACGGAAAGTTTCGTGAAGATTTATACCACAGATTAGCCGTTATTTTAATCAAAGTTCCTGCGTTAAATGATCGTAGAGATGACATTCCATTATTGATCAATCATTTTGCAGCTAAGATTGCAAATGATCAAGGAAATACAACAAAAAAGTTTTCTGATAAAGCTGTGAAGTTGTTACAGGAATACGATTGGACAGGAAATATTAGAGAATTGCGAAACGTTATTGAACGTTTAATCATTCTCGGAGGACAAGAAGTCACTGAAGAAGATGTGAAGTTATTTGCTTCTAAGTAGTTCCTAGACTATAAATCATAAAAAAGCCAGCTCTAATTGCTGGCTTTTTTATGTCTTAGTTTTGTTGATTTGTTGATTTGTTGATTTGATTATTTGTTGATTTGATTATTTGTTGATTCGTTAATTTCTATAAAATACTATGGTCCGTCTTTGCGAGACAAAGTCGAAGCAATCTGTTTTAAAGGAAACTCAAACTGTTCTTAGAAACAGACTACCGCGTCGTAAACTCCTCGTAGTGACGTTTCAAAGAAACCTAACTATATAAAAGCGAAGCGTTTCAAAGTACTTCTCGATACAATTTTTATCCGTTTTACTCCTAAAAATCACTCGAAGTCACCTTTATGATTACTAAAAAAACAGATTGCCGCGTCGCTATGCTTCTCGCAAAGACGTATCAAATATGTCTAAAACCAA
>NZ_JBGCDL010000273.1:0-4239 GCF_045105435.1 Kordia sp.
GGTCAATCCGCCAAAAGCGTAACCACTGTATTTTTCATTGTCTGTGAGCAGATATTTTCCGTACGAATCGCCTAGTAAAATGGTGTTGGATAACGATTCCATAATCCATCCGCCAAGGACAAAAACTAAATATACAATGACTAACGGAATGATTAAAAATGTTAAATCAGACGCTTCCAATACTTTTACGCCCAAGCGATACGCCACATACAAACCAATGATAAAAATCCATTGATTTCGCGACGATTGTTTGCTCATCCAAAAAGCATATTGCAAATACCATTTGTACAATAAATTCTTTGACTTTATCGCTGTTGCCATGCCTTCGCGTGCGTATTGCATGTTTGGATTGAGTTGCAAGGCTTGTTTAAAATGATGCAAAGCTTTTTTAGTATCGCCATTTTCCAATGAAACCCAGCCAACATTAGCATGTGCATAATCGTCTTCTGCATTGTCATACAAAATATGTGCTACAGTTTGATTGGCTTCTTCTTTGCGATTGAGCTTGGTTAACAAGCGCGCACGAATATTTAAACAGGCGGAATTTTTAGGATCTAATTGCAAACCTTCATTGACAAAATTTAACGCTTCTTCAAACTTCTTTTTGTCCATCAACAACGCGCCTTTAAAACCAAAATAATCGGCTTGATACGGATCGAGTTCAATACTTTTATCTACCAAACTAATGGCTTCTTGTAATTTGCCTATGCGAGACGCAATTTGTCCTTTTAAAAAGAATAAATTGCCTTCATTTGGTGTTTCTCGAAGTAATTCGTCAATCATTTGAGAAGATTTCTCATAATCGCTCACATTAAAGAAGCACAACGCTAAATAATATTTGCTCGGATAACTATAGACACTTTCCGAAACGGCTTCACTCAAATACGTGATGGCTTCTTCAAAACGTCCTAATTCGAACAGTTGTACGCCTCTTAAATGGTTTTTTGACTCCATTATTTCTTAATGTTTAAATAGGCTAAAATATCATCGTATAATCCGCTGTCATTCGCATACAAGGCATAATTTTTAGAAGAAACAAACCATTCTTTCGTACTAGGTTTTGTCTTTTTTATAGCTTTTAAAATATCTTTTGTGCTCAATGGTTTTGGAATACCATCTTTGAAAGAAGCTTCTAATTTACGTTCAATAGCAACATCAATTGCAGCTTGAATATCAGCGCCCGAAAATTCTTTGGAAGCGCTGGCTAACGCCATATAATCAATGGTTTCCGTTGGTTTTTCTTTGAGATGAATGTTATAAATGGCTGCTTTTGCTTCCACATCTGGTGGCGATACAAATATGATTCTATCAAATCGTCCTGGACGACGAAAAGCAGGATCTAAATGCCACGGAGCGTTTGTGGCGCCAAGCACTAAAATTCCATCGTTATCTGCGTCAATTCCGTCCAATTCTGCCAAAAACTGGTTAATTACCGTTCTTCCCGAAGTTTTATTGACATCGTTACGGTTCGCGCCAAGCGCATCAATTTCATCTATAAAAATGACACACGGCGTATTTTTTCGTGCAGTTTCAAAGATTTCGTGTAAGTTTTTTTCCGAATTCCCAATCCACATATCCAAAATATCATTGATGCCAACACTGATAAAATTCGCGTTGATTTCTCCAGCCGTTGCACGTGCAATGTGTGTTTTTCCGCATCCTGGCGGACCGTATAATAGAATACCGCCACCAATTTTTTTACCGTAGGCTTTGTACAAATCACGATGTGCCAACGGTTTAATTATTTTGAGATCAATCTCTTTTTTAATCTCTTCCATTCCGCCAATACTTGCAAAATTGGTTGTGGGTTTTTTGAGGAATGACAAACCGTCTTCATCAATAAAATCGGGTTCGCGTGTTGTATTTACCTTTAATGCAGCGTCAAAATCTTCATTCTGATAACTTGGATCGAGTTCAATTAACTCTTTATAGGTTTCTTGCGCGTCACTATAATTTTCTTGATTGATTTGACAGTAACACAATAACTCTACATATTTTTTTTCGGGATGTATTTTGATGATTTCTTCTAATAAGACTTCCGCAGCGGTAATTTTTTGCTGCTTGTAAAAACAGCTTGCCAATTCGTATTTGGCTTCCAAATGATGCTGATCCAAATCAATTATTTGGATGAGTTGTTGTTCGGCTTCCGCAAAACTTCCTTGTTGCATGTATAGTTTTGCAATTTGCAGTTTGAGCGGAATATTATTGGGAGAAAATTGTAAGGCTTCTAATAAACTTTCTAACATTCGTTTAATTTTTCTAATAGGTATACCTAAAATCAGTTTTTGTTACTTTATTTCAAAAATATTATTTAAAAATACGATAGTTTTTAGGAAAAGCCATTGAAAAGGAAGAACTGATTTATTTATTTTTAAGACGTTTTAAATAGTGTGTTGCCCGAAACTCTAATCCGTTTATTGGTTTTAGTTTTCGTCTTTTTTTATAATATTGAAGACTTGCCTTTATTTTTTTCCACTTTTTATCAGACTTATTTTCTTTTTGTTGTTGAATATTCAAGTAAATAGTGTCGTTTTTAATTTTCCATTCTCCTTTTATTTCTGAATAAACAACTTCGTGAAATAGATACAAGCGCGTACGATGAAAAGTACCATTTTTGTAAAGCACTAAGCTGTCTAAATCTGTAATATTCCAACCAGTTGAGTTGCTAGATTTTTCTTTTTTGTATTGATATTTCTCGTGAATTTCCTGTGAAAAAACACTGTTTGCAAAAACACTAAAGATTAGTATGAGAAGTATGTTTTTCATAGCGTATGATTGTCATTTATTTATACCCAATTTCTTCGCTGAGCGGAATTCTACTTTTGGCAAAATTTCCAGTTCCAAAAGCAATTACGCTGCCTTTTTCATCAACCAAACTACTTTCGGCTACAAATAAATTGCGCGATTTGAATTTGACTTTTCCTGTAGCTGTAATTTTTCCTTCGCTTACAGGTCGTGTAATGTTGATATTGAACGCAGTCGTTAAAACAAAGGCATCTTTTACAATGGAATTGACTGCAAAGAAAGCGGCATCGTCCAAAAGTTTGAAATATACCGAACCGTGAATCGCGCCAAGTGCATGAAAATATTTTGGATCAATTGTCATCGAAATTGTAGCCGTTTCGTCATCAATGGTAATTTCGGTAGTTTGATAAATGTGTGTATTCATATTTGCAGACAAATACATACGTGCTAACTTTTGGTAGTGTTCCATAAATTGAATTTGAGTATATTATTTAGCGTTTTATCAAACCCAATTTTTCGGATTTTTCAATACGTCAATCAACTTTGCTTCTTCGCTTCCTTCCGCTGGATGATGATTGTATTTCCATTGTACCGTTGGTGGCAAACTCATTAAAATACTTTCAATTCGTCCGTTGGTTTTGAGTCCAAACAAGGTGCCGCGATCGTGTACTAAGTTGAATTCTACGTAACGTCCGCGACGTACTTCTTGCCAATCTTTGTGCGTTTGTGTGTATTCAATATGTTTGCGGCGTTCTACAATTGGTACGTAACTATTTAGAAAACTATTTCCGACTTCCGTTACAAAGTCAAAACGATCTTGCATGGAGAATTCTTCGGTTTCTTTTAAATAATCAAAGAACAATCCGCCAACGCCACGCGCTTCATTACGGTGTGCATTCCAAAAGTAATTATCACAAGTTTTTTTATGTTTTGGGTAGAATTCTGGATGATGTTTGTCGCAGGCTTCTTTACATATTGTATGAAAGTGTGTTGCATCTTCATCAAATAAATAATACGGCGTCAAATCTTGTCCGCCGCCAAACCATTGTGTTACAATATTTCCATCGGCATCATACATTTCAAAATAGCGCCAATTGGCATGAACTGTTGGAATGAACGGGTTTTTTGGATGCAATACCAAACTCAATCCGCAGGCAAAAAAATCACCTTGTTCCACATTAAAGTTTTTACGCAATGCTTCTGGAAGTTCGCCGTGAACTGCCGAAATATTAACGCCACCTTTTTCAAAAATAGCGCCATTTTCAATTACGCGTGTACGTCCGCCGCCGCCTTCTGGGCGTTTCCACAAATCTTCTTCAAACATGGCTTTTCCATCAATTTCTTCAATTTTTGATGTAATTGTGTCTTGCAATTGATGAATGTAGTTTAGAAAAAGGTCTTTCATTTAGTTAATTTTATGCTGCAAAGATAACAATGATTTTTTGGCAACAAGAATAGTTATGGTTACAAATTTGTTCTGTAAACTTTCTGAAA
>NZ_JBGCDL010000274.1:0-10877 GCF_045105435.1 Kordia sp.
TTTTGATCCGTGGTTTTCTATTGTAAAAAAGAAAGTCGGCGATACGGTATACGGAATTGGATGGCTTCCTTTAGGAGGTTATGTCAAAATTGCTGGAATGATTGATGAAAGCATGGACAAAGAGCAAATGGAAAAACCACCAGAACCGTGGGAATTCCGTTCAAAACCAGCTTGGCAACGTTTAATAATCATGTTGGGTGGCGTTATTGTCAACTTCTTATTGGCTTGGGTTATTTACATTTCCATGTTTATGTATTATGGAGAGCCGTATGTTTCTGTAGATAAAATTGAACACGGTTTATATTTTGATAGTGTCAGTGAGAAAATTGGACTTAAAACAGGAGATGATATTCTTGCTATTGATGGTGTAAAAGTTGAAAAACTAGATAAATACTTAAATATTGATCTTTTACTTGGTGATGAAGTAACGGTTTTACGCGATGGTAAAGAAGTTACTGTTCCTTTAAGTGATGAAGGTAAAAAAGCTGCTTTAGAGAGCAGAGGACGTCAAATAGTTGTTCCTAGATTTGCCAATTTACAAATTAGTGAAGTGGTTGATACGCTTAACGCAAAAACAGCAGGATTTAAGGTAGGAGATGAACTAGTTTCAGTAAACAATAAAAAGCTTGTTTTTTGGGATGAATTCACGGAATCTGTCGAAAGTAACAGAGGAAAATCTGTTGCTATAGTAGTAAAACGAGATGGGCAATTAGTAAACTTAAATGCAGCAATTGACAAAAAAGATGCGCTAGGAGTTAAAATCGACATAAAATCTGAAATGGAGAAAATGTCTGTTGTAAAAGAATATGGTTTTTTTGAGGCAATTCCTAGAGGTTTTAATGAAACGATAAACATATTGGTTCGCCAAGTAAAACAATTCAAACTCATCTTTAATCCTGTCATTCAAGGATACAAAAAAGTAAAAGGACCCATTGGAATAGTAGAGATGATGCCAACATCATGGGATTGGTACTTCTTTTGGAGTTTCATGGCAATGTTTTCCGTATGGTTAGCTTTCTTAAATATTTTACCAATTCCTGCTTTAGATGGTGGACATGTAATGTTTTTACTCTATGAAATGATAGTAGGCAAAGCACCATCGCAAAAAGTGATGGAAATTGGTCAAATCGTTGGATTTGTAATCATTATGAGTTTAATGGTTGTGATCTTCGGAAACGATATTTGGAACTTATTTAAAGGTAGTTAATCACAAGAAGTAGCACAGTGTTTAATTTTTTTAAAATTTTTAAAAAAAACATTTGTTCGAAATAAAAAATAGCATATATTTGCAACCGCAAAAAGCAATAACACTCCTCTTTAGCTCAGTTGGTTAGAGCATCTGACTGTTAATCAGAGGGTCCAAAGTTCGAGTCTTTGAAGAGGAGCAAAGCTTTTAAAAGCCATCAGAAATGATGGCTTTTTTTATGTCCAAACTTTTAGGTGTGCCATATTTCTATGCTAAAATAATAGCAAATCTGCTGTGCATTTTACAAGTGGATATCTGCGAAATTTATATCGAAAATAGATTTAGTATTCCAAACAAGTTCTGAATACGATATTCCCGTAGCTCAAAATATACCAACAGATGCTTTTTATGTTTTCAACTCAAAATGCACAATGCGTATCGTAGTGTTTAATTTATAAGAAATTACGCATTTTTAGTACTCAAATTCAACGTTCGTTGTCAAAACTTAACGCTTATACAAAAATGTTGTATCATACAAATAAGATGTGTTTCTTTAGCATGCAATCTATAAAAAAGTTGTGTACGAAAAATTGTCTTAGAGCATGATAGTAAAAAATAAAAACCAACAACAGCATCTTGTACAAAACGAAGCGTATTTGCGAGTAGGAAGCAAGCACAAAGGTGAATATGTAGCAAAAACAGCAATTGTGTATATAGAAGCCTGTGAAAGTTATTCTTGGATCTATTTAAAAGAAGGCAAACGGATATTGAGTTGTAAAGCCATCGGGTTTTATGAGGAACTTTTTTTGGAAGATAATTTCTGTCGTATTCATCGTTCGTATTTAATCAATCAATTGTATGTAAAATGCTATGAGCCACGATATCGTTTGGTACATTTAAAAGGGGAAATTGTTTTATCGGTAAGTCATCGAAAGAATCGTTTGATCGCACACGAAATGAGTTCAACCAAATCAAATACAGCTTTTCCAGTAGCAGTGTAAATTGTGGATGCACATAAAATATATTCGTACATAGAAATTTTAGCATCATTTAAATATACTAAAATTAAAAGTGTCAATATAAGTATCAACCAATCAGGAGTTTTTTCAGAATCGTTTCAGACTGATATATAATTTTTATAAAATATTGTCCAGATGAAAAATTAGATACGTCAATTTGTATAAGTTGTTCTTGATGATTTTTTCTGCTGAACACTTTTTGACCGCTAACCGCATAAATTTCGATTGTAGAATTGCACGGAAATCCACTTTCAATGGTAACCATTGTCGTTGCAGGATTAGGATACATGGAAAAATCGTTCAAAAAATCGTTGTCAGCTTCTTGTAATGAATCTGCGATGTCTATATTTTTAAAACTCAACATGCCTATGCCGTTTTGATTGACAATAAAAGGTGTATTGTTGGGATTGTGACCCAAATAAGACAGTTTTGGAAAAGCTTTTGTGCTACTTTCAGATAAATTTAGTGTGACGGTATTTCCTAAAACACAGCCATCCGTAATACTAATAGCATCCGTACCTTCTATCCAAAAATCATTTTCTACACCAATTTGCCAAGTATACGCATCAGTTGCGGGAAGTATATCAAACATAATTTGATTTTTTGATGCGTTTGTAAATCGGACATTCTCAATATTGGGAGAATATATTCCGCTATTATTACCTGAGTTGTAAAAATCGTAGGCAACCAAGTCATACAATCGTTTGGCTAAAATTGTATAGCCATCTGTTCCATAATAATGACAATTATCGGCACCTTTGGCTACTGCATTTGTGGAAATAATTTTTGTTTTTGGGAGCGTACCAAGTCTTCTATTGGCTTCTGGAGCCTGAAAAAGCTTTCTATAATCTGCATATCCCGAAATTGCACAGCCATACCGAACCTGAAAAATATAATATTGATCTGGCATATAATCTTCTTCCCAAGCTTGGTACAAGTTATCAAAGGCTGTAGCGTAGTTATCCAGACTTAAAAAGGCATCTGCTTCTCCTTGAAACCAAATGATTCCGTGAACATCGCCAGGTAAAAAACCTGCTGCAAAATACCTGCTTAAAAGTCTCCCATAATTCGTATCTAGGTTGGTAATATCTTCATTATTTCGTTTAAAATGTGAAATTTTTTTGCCGCCTTCTCCACCATTTAATAACAAAACAGGCACTTTTTCATTGGCAACAATTGACGCCGCAAAATGATATCCAATTCCCCCAAAAATAAACGGATTTGGATCAGTACTCCACGCTTGCGTTTCTAGCAAATAAGTTCGGATAAAGTTATTTTGAAAAGGAAACGGATCATTCGCATATTCGTTTCTAATGATATTCGACTGACCATTGAGCACATAAATATCACCTACCACTACATTTTCAGCTTCTTGTAATACGATGCCAGTGTCTGTTTTAAGTACAAATTTATATTGAAACAATCCGGCTGAAATCTGTTCAGAAAATTCAAAAGGAGCTACAGTATTTGTAAAAGATAAAGCGTATGCTACCTGTTGTTCTAACGTATTGTCTTTATATATTTCTAAAATCAGTGCTGAATAGCCACTATATATCCCAACTTCGCCCGAAATACGAACGATGGCAATATTGTTTGATATGTTTCTTTTAAATAGTTGCTGATCTTTAGGGAATTCATTCACAGAAACTTGCGAAAAAATAACATACGGCAGTCCAACAAAAATAGACAGCATACTTTTTAGAATCCTCATAAAAATTTGATTTGATCAAAATGTACAAAAGATTTATGAAAACTAATAAATTTCTTTTTTAGATGTAACTACTTTAAAGAAATTGAGCTCCATTTTTCACTACAAACCCACGTTTTTCAAAAAATAATGATGTCAAACTAAAAAGCAATTAATCTTGATAATCAGGACAACCAAAACAACGCTTCTTTTCAGAATCAAATTGGTAGGTGAGTGATAGTTCATAAACGCCGCCAGTACGTCCAATTTGTGAAGTATTAAAATCATACGAAACTCCAAATCGGAAGTTGGTATATTGCAATCCTGTAAAGGCATTGACTGAAGTTAATAAATGACTATTTCCGCTATTTTTTCCAGGATTTGTCACTAAAGTAGATCCAACAAAGAAGCGACCAACTGAAAGCGAAGTTCCTAAATCGAATCGACTAAATTGTCCTTGACGCATATAATTTCCTGTGAGCAATAGTCGCGTTTCAAAAGTTAAAAAACTAATATCAATATAATCAGTAACTAAAAATTCATATCCTGCACTAACAGAAAAGAACGTCTCTAAAGGTACATTTCCATCAACGGTAAGTGAAATATTTGGTCGGTTTAAGTGTTTGGCAGAAACACCTATCCACGCGTTTTCATTATTAAACAATAAACCTGCGGAAACGTCCCAAAAACCGAGTGGTTGCTCATTGTTAAAAAATAGCGCGTCAATTGATGTGGGACTAATAGTGTTGGTTTGAATATTAATTTGATCTTCCAATAACAACCCTTGAAATCCTATATTTTTCCAACCACGACCAACTTCTAATCCAGGCCTAAAGTACCAGTCGTCTCCTAGTTGTACCTGATACGCATAGTTAAAATTTACCTGCGAAAATGTGTAACCACTTTGGCTTTCGCGCTGATTTAAAAAACTAACACCAACGCCACTATTGGCTTCTTCAAACCAAGTATTGGCAAATCCGTAACTCGTATCAACTCTAAAACCCAAAGCTGGCCATTGTGTTCTGTGAATGATTCCTATATGTGTCGTTTCCAGAAACCCAGCAAATCCAGGATTTAAGGTTTGCGGTACCAAAAAGTATTGTGTAAATATTGGATCTTGTGCTTTCATTTGAGGAACAAAGCAGAGACCAATAATTAAAATGCATATTTTTAATTTCATACTGTAATTATAAGATTAACGTAAGTGGTCCTTTTTCGCGGACAGTTGTTCCAAAAAATGTTTTCGCTGTAAATGTGTAATAGTAGTTTCCGTTTTCAACAAATTCGTCTTTTACTTTTCCATCCCAACCTTGCACATTGTCGCCTGTTTCGGAATAAATTAAGCTTCCCCAAGTATCATAAATATTCAATTCCATTTCGTCTAATCCTATAAATACAGGTCTGAAACGATCATTTAAGCCATCATCATTTGGCGTAAAAGCACTTGGCATAATAAGTTTGTATCCTTTTTCAATAAGCAATGTGATGATTTTTGTATACACACAACCTTCAGGAAACGTAACGGTTTGTACTACTGTATAAGCACCAGGAGACGAATATGAATGTATTGGATTTTCTTCATTAGAAAAGTTTCCATCACCAAAATCCCAAGAAACATTTGTATAATCGCCAGTAGTCGTATTTGTAAATTGAATAGGATCTATTTGTGAATAAATACCAAAGGTTTCAAAAGCTGTTGAGCTTAGTGAAAAATCTGGATCACTATATTCAGGAATGTCTACTTCAAAAGTATACGTACTAACACAACCAAGCGCATCTGTAGCATTTAGTATGACCAAACCATTTTGTGATGTGGTCATCATTTCATCATTGGCTCCTGTTACAATTCCGCTAGACCAGTTTAAAGAAAATGGAGGTACGCCGCCAGAAACTTGAGCCGTAAATCGTTGACTTGCTGTAAAAGTACTACAGTTGACAATAGTTTCCGTATCAACATCAATGACAATAGCTGGCGGACGAATGATACTATATGTTTCTGAAGCTTCACAACCGTTGGCATCTACCACACTGACCAAATAATCTCCTGCTGTAATATTGTCTAAGTCTTCCGTTGTTTCGCCATTAGACCAACTGACCGTAAAAGGTGCTGAACCTCCTGAAATGAGTAAGTTAATTGCACCAGAGCTTGCATCGTCACAATCCAAAGCATTGGTAATATTAGCAGAAAGCGTTAACTCGGCAGGCTCAATAATAATAAATGTTTCTGTAATGGTACACGGCGTTCCATCTACAATATTGATGGTGTATGTGCCCGGACTTAAATTGTTTCGTTCAACACCTGCATTTGGATCATCTGCCCAAGCAAACTCAATTGGCTCCTGTCCGCCTTGAAAATTTAAATTAATACTTCCATCATTTGCGCCAAAACAAGAAATTTGTTGAACAATAGGTTCAATGGTAAATATCGGTGGCGCTTCAATAGTAACTGTTACAGCGGCAGTACAATTATTATTGTCGGTTACTGTAATTGTGTAATCTCCTGCTGATAGATTATTTTGCACCAATCCTTCTCCAAAATTGCTCCACACAATGGTGTAAGCACCAGATCCTCCAGAAATATCTGTAATAGTAATTGACGCATCTGCATCGCCAAAGCACATGAGTTCTGTTGCTTCCACAGTGATAACTATTTCATCAGGTTGCGTTAAAACAACACTAAGTGTGTCGTCACAACCATTTTCATCAATCACGGTCAAATTATAGGTTCCGCCTGCCACATTGCTTATGTTTTGAGCAGTACTTGTAAACCCATTTGGACCTGTCCAAGCGTATGTATATTCAAACACGCCAGGAGCTGTTTCGGTTGGTGTTCCGCCTGTTACATTAATATCAATTGCTCCAGAAGTTTCTCCAAAACAAGCAACATTGGTCTGATTTATTAAGGAAACCATGAGTTCATTTGGTTCCGTAATAACAAATGATTGTAGTACAGGTCCGCAATTATTAGCATCCGTTACTGTAAGTTCGTAAGTAGCGGCACTCAGGTTTGAAATGTCTTCATCCATAGAAAAAGCAACACCATTCCTTGTCCAGTTGTAAGTATAGTTTGGTGTTCCGCCAGAAACTGTCACCGAAATTTCACCATCGTTTGCCCCAAAACAACTTATAGCGCTTTCATTATCAACCGTTACTATTAGTTCGTTAGGTGCTGTAATTGTATAGGTTTCGGAAAATGGACAGCCGCCTTCATCTTGAACAGACAATGTATACTCACCAGGAATAAGATTGGAAATGGTAGCATCACTTGATGTAAATCCGTTGGGTCCAGTCCAAGAAATAAGGTAAGGTGTTCCTGTGGTAAAAGGTACACCACCAGAAATGTTTGTGGAAATTTCACCATTATCCGCTCCAAAACAATCAATTTGAGTAATTGCTGTATTTGATGAAATGGCAGGATTCACTGTAATTTCAATTGTAAAAGGAATTCCTTCACAAATTCCAGCTGTTGGCGTTGCTGCATAGGTAACGGTAGCAGATGAAGTTGTTGTGTTGATCAACGTTTGACTAATAATTGTTTGTGGCGTAGTTGCTGCGCTTGCTCCTGTAATACTTCCCGCAGGAACAATTGTTGGTGCAGACCAAGTATAAGTTGTGTTTGTAGGAACAATGTCTCCGTTTGTATCATCTGGTGTAATTGTAAAACTATTTCCACTACAAATGGTTTCCATAAAATTACTGATACTTGGCGTTTCATTTACAATAATTTCGGCAGTATCAGAGATGATTTCAGGACAACCGCCAGCGGAAAATGTTAGTATACAATAATAATAGGTTGTTCCCTGTAAAGTAGTGTTTGGCGTAAATGAGTCAGCAGTTTCTCCAGCAATAGCCGTTCCTGTAGTAGTATCATCAACCGTATTTGAAAACCATTGATACGCTGGTGTGCCAACTCCATTAGAATAACTGATGCTTAATACATTTACGGTATCTGCGGTACATAATTCTTGCGATTGTGGTTGCGTATCTATTTGTGGTCCGACATTTATTATGACTTCTGAAGGATTGCTTGTTGCTGTACAACTATCACTAGCCGCTTGCGAAACAACGCAATAATAGTACAATGTTCCTATTGTTACAGTTGGAGGCGTAAACGTAGCATTGGTTTCACCTGCCACAATGATTCCGCCAGTTGTAGAATTTGTTGTATTGCTAAACCATTGATATGTGAATGTTCCTAAACCGCCAGAAGCTTGTACTTCCAAATCTTGCGGAACGCTATTTTGACAGAGTGTTTGTGTTGCAATTGGTTGCATGTCAATTACTGGCGCATCAACCACTATAACTTCGGCAATATCACTAATAACATCATTACAACCACTTCCCGCAAAGGACAATGCTACATAGTAATAAAAAGTACCTGCCGTTGTATATATTGGTGGTGTATAATCAGCATTTGTTGCATTTGCAATAGCAGTTCCGCCAGTGGTACTATTTGTTGTATTGCTAAACCATTGATAGGAAACGGTACCAGTTCCGGCTGTAAAAGCAACCGATAATGGTATGTCAATTGTACTTCCGACACATAAACTTTGAGTCGTTACAGGCTGATCAGTAATGGTAGCATTTGGCGTTACGGTTACCAAAGCCGTTTGCGACGTAATTAATGCACAGCCGCCAGATGAAAACGTAATTTCACAATAATAATATACTTCACCAATTGTATCTGTTGGAGGAATATAGTCTGTATTGGTTGCTCCTGCAATTGGCGTTCCGCCCGTAGTACTGTCAGTTGTGTTGCTGTACCATTGATATTGTGGCGTATCTGAAGTATTGCCTAACGTAATACTTAATGTATTTGGTATTCCATCAATACAAACCGTACTTGGTTGCGGTTGCATGGTAACTTCTGGAGCAGCGTTTAACGTAATTTCAACTGTAAATGGTGTTCCATTACAAATTCCGACTGTTGGTGTAACAGTATATGTAACAGTTGCCGCGGCATCGGTAGTATTTGTTAAAAATTGACTTATTTCGGTTTGTGGCGTTGTTTCAGCAGTTGCTCCAGTTACACTTCCCGCAGGAGAAACAACAGGTGTTCCCCAAGTATAAGTTGTACTAGCAGGAACAATATCTCCGTTTGAAGTATCAGGTATGATTGTAAAACTATTACCACTACAAAGAGTTTCTGCAAAGTTGCTAATGCTTGGTGTTTCATTCACAATAATTTCAGCCGTATTGGAAGTAACTTCTGGGCAGCCACCCGAAGCAAATGTGACGATACAGTAGTAATATGCTGAGCTAACTGTAGATACGTCTGGCGTGTAAGAGTCGGTAGTTTCTCCTGCAATGGCAGTTCCGGAAGTAGTATCATCTACCGTATTGGAATACCATTGATACGTTGGAGTTCCTACACCGTTTGTATAACTTACTGCAAGTGTAGTTACTACTTCTCCCAAACATAACTCTTGCGATTGCGGTTGCGAATTTATGAACGGCGCAGCATTTACAATAACTTCCGCAGTATCACTGATAACCGTGCAACTTGTACTAGCTGCTTGCGAAATTTCACAATAATAATACACTGTTCCTACTGTAGTTGTTGGTGGAGTAAATGTTGCAGATGTTTCACCTGCAATAGCTGTTCCGCCAGTAGTGTTATTTGTGGTATTGCTAAACCATTGATAGGAAAATGCACCCAAACCACCAGTTGCTTGTACTTCTAATATTTGTACGGTTGTATTTTGGCAAAGCGATTGTGTTGCTAGTGGTTGTACATCAATAACAGGCAATTCTACGACATTAATTTCTGAAACATCACTCACGATATCGTCACAGCCGCTTCCTGCAAAGGACAATTCTACATAGTAATAGTAATTTCCTGCCGTTGTAAATATTGGTGGCGTATAATCGGAATTTGTAGCACCCGAAATTAGTGTTCCGCCCGAATTGCTATTTGTTGTATTGCTAAACCATTGGTAAGAAACAGTGCCAGTTCCATTGGTAAAAGTAACTGCTAGCGGACTCTCAATTGTACTTCCTACACACAAACTTTGTGTAGCTGTTGGCTGTGAAGTAATGCTTGCATTTGGCGTTACTTCAACTCTTGCTGTTTGAGAGTTTAAAGAAGAACAACCGCCCGAAGTAAAGGTAATTTCACAATAGTAAAATAAGATTCCTACCGTGTCAGTTGGCGGATCAAAATCGGCACTTGTTGCACCTGCAATTTGCGTTCCTCCTGTATTGCTATCTGTTGTGTTTGAAAACCATTGGTATTGAGCAGAAACTCCCGACGTAACAACACTTAAAGTATTGGGTGTTCCGTTTTGACAAACCGTGCTTGGTTGTGGTTGCGTAGTAATTTCTGGAGCAGGATTTACCGTAATGATAAAATCTACAGGAGCGCCATCACAACCATTGATAGAAGGCGTTACAGTATATGTAATCGTTCCAGATGCTGTATTGCTGGTTGTGATAACTTGTGAAGGAATTGTATTTGAAGTTCCAGAAGAAACAAAACCACTAATTCCTGCTGTTGCTGTTGCTGTCCAAGTATATGTAGTATTGACATTGCTAGAAGTTAAGTTAATTTCTGTACTTGATGCTCCAGAACAAATGTCTTGTGTTAAGTTTGTATTTGTAATTACGGGAACTTCTTGAATGGTAAATGTTTCCATGGCCATTTCTGAAACACCACAATCGTTGGTTACTTGTAATGTAACTGTATACGTTCCTGGTGAAGAATACGAAATAGTTCCGGGCGATTCTAAATTTGAAGTAGTAGTATCTGCACCTGTAAATTGCCATGAATAGGTTACAGAACTCGCATCGTCTGTACAGTTAGCAATCATTGCTGTTGGATTTATAGAATTTGCATTACACAAATCGCTTATAGGATTTATACTTACTGTAGGCGGTTGTTTGACAATAACTTGTTGCGAACTCGTTTCACTTCCACAGGCTTCATTGGTTCCTGTTAATTGAATTGTATATGTTCCGGGCGTTACAAAATTGAATGACGGATTTG